>JBKHJK010000386.1:0-3651 GCA_046538215.1 Armatimonadota bacterium | reverse complement strand
CTTCCGGCCCGCGTTCCGCCGCGTTGTAGATAAGCGCACAGTGATGAAAGCCCGCCTTCTCCGGCGTCGGATACTCCGCTCGAACCGCCCCCGCCATCAGCATAATCGCTATACCCAGGAGCGCGAACGTGCACCAAATAATGGACTTCTGACCGCGCACAGCAGCGGATGGGACCGCTCTGCCTTTATTCCCCATCGTTCGAACGAGCCTTCTTCCTGTTGGCTTCCCGGGTCGCAGTGCGTGTCTCCAACAGCGCATCCAGCTTCTCTGTGCCCTTAGTCGACGCGTATCGTCCGCTGTCCGTGGTAGGTGTGACCGAACATATCGGTGGTGCGCACACGGAGGGTGTGATATCCGGGGGCCAGTGGGGCCGCTGTTTCAGCAAACCACAAATGGCGTGAGCCGACGGGCTGCAATACCGCAGGTGCTCGATCAGCCCGGCCGACGCCTTCCAGTGCCCTGTCACGCTGCGCGGCGAAAAGCTCCGCGTGCGCGTCCTGTGGCCTCAACACAGGTTCCATGGTCAGCCACTCACCGTCATCCACGCACAGCTCCACCGTCGAGCGCTCGTTTCCGAGGAAGATATTCGCATAGACAGGGAGAGTTTCGGCGTCCGCTGCCACGGTCTGTGGCGCCCAGATGATCATCTGGTGCGACCGGGGCCGACGTGCAGGCACGAACTCTATCTCGTAAGCATTCCCGTCAAAGCTGAGCTCCAGATGGCCGTTGGGGACGTTATCGCGGCAGTGAGCAAAAGGAATCCCGTGTTCGTCCACATCCCCCCGCCACCACGCCCCGCAGGCGGTGGCGGTAACCAGGTGCTGGTGTGGGGTCTCGTTCGGCCATCCGGCATCGGCGCCGACAAATACAGAGTACTGCGTGTGCGTATGGCCCGAGAGGCCGAGCACGTTCGTCCGCCCTTCGAACAGCGACAGGAACTCTTCACGGTTTTCCATGCTCGTCACAGGAATGTGAAACATGTACACAACAAGCTGGTCTTTCGGCAGCAGCGCCAGGTCGTTGCGGATGAATTCCATGTCTTCGTCGCTGATCCCGCACGTATAGCGGCCCTGCTTTTTCCACTCGCTGTAGCTCTCCGGCGTACCCTCACCCGGATGCCAGATGACATCATCAATGACGATAAAATGCACCGGCCCGTAATTGAGGGAATAGGTTGCCGGGCCGAAGACTCGCTCCCATGTTTCGTCCGCGTATGCATCATCGGTCGCATCGTAGTTCTCATCATGATTCCCCAGGACAAAATAGCCGGGGACCGGCAGCGTTCCGAAGGCGTCCGCAACGCTGTCGAGAAGATCGAGGCGATCGGCGACGATATCTCCGAGAGCGAAGGACATCACCGCGCCCGTGCCCTGTGCCGCAATGCCATCCAGGACGTCGTTGGCGAGGAAGTCAACCTGCCAGTCATTCCGCGGCTGCGGGTCGCCAAATACCAGCACCATGAACTGCTCCGCCTCCGGCTGTGAGTAAAGAGGAAAATCCACCGACTCAGGCAGATCGCCCGTCGGTTCTACGCCGGGGTAGTGCAGGTCGGGGGAACCATCGGGTTTGTGTATGTAGTAATACCGTGGCACCCCATTGTCATCCGTCGCCGTCATCCAGTTGCGCGGCTTGATGACGAATATGATGTCATCGTCATCTATTTCGATCTGGTAGTGCCCCCCATCATCAGTCAGCACCACGTCTCGCCCGTTGGAGACCGCGATATTCGCCAGTCCCGTTTCTCCGGCGTCACGCTCCCCGTTGTGGTTTGCATCATGATACACAACGCCTGTGGCCGTCTGCTGTGCCATGACACCGCCAGCGGTAACCAGGCAGGCAAACGCCAGGACAACAACTACCAACGTGCGCACGATGGTGTGCTTCCGCATCGTACAATCTCCTCCCGTACGGAAACGATGAAAGTCAACGACCGTCGCTGTCTGCAATCGAGTGCCCGTGACTTTTCGCTTCGCCTCTTGCGGGAATCGGGTTCGGCCCAAACTCCTGCACGATAGGGCCTTCTTTTGACAGCCTTCGCCGTGCACACGGAGTTTCCTTCGCACTGTGCGCCATGACGCCACCGGATGATCATCCAGGGGCGGCCGCCGTTAACCACAACGTGAACAGCTACGGGGTTTCAGTCCACCTGCTGCAGCTTCAGGTCGTAGGTTGCTCCATGCCTGCAGATGATCTCCAGCACGGTTGTATCCGCATCCGCCGACACGATTCGGGCGCTTTCGTCGCTGTCATTCAGCGGCCACTGACAGACGCGTGCTGTGGCCTGCTGCAGGCTCCAGGATCCGCGCAGGGTGACGCGCAAAGGGTTCGGCTGGCTGGCTCCGTCCTGCAGGTTCAAATCGGGGTCGGCCACGCTCATCGCCAGCCGCTCGCCATCGCTCGTTTCACTCATGATAAGGCACGGGCGGTCAACACCGTGGACCGGGATCGTCTCTGCGGAGACGGTATGTGCCTCGATCTCCTGCGGCACGAAGAACACGCCGCTCCATCGCCGGGCCTCCGTGTGCCAGACAATGTGAGCGTCCTCGTCACGCTGGATAACCTGATACGGCATCTCATCGCCAAGTGTCGCCATTCGCTCTGCAGTCGCCCGCACCACGAGCATGTATTCATAGGCTGCGTCCTCCGGAGCCGTGCCGTGGTCGAGCCACGCCGCCAGGAAATCCCCCTCCGTGTCCTCTCTGTCCAGAAAGTCCCGGCTGACCTGCTGCCTGCGCGCGACGGTTACATTCTGCCCAGCAGGGATATAGTAACCGGTCTGCTGGATGTCTATGAACCAGTGAGGGCTGGCCGCTTCGAGGACGCGTTCATCAGGGAAATCGCTGATCTTCTCCCCATCGAGCGGCGTGACGGGATAGTTGCCGTCATCATCTGCTCGCAGTGCCTTCTGGCACAGCGTCGTTTGCGTCGCATAGTCCGGTTCGTCACAGGAGATATCCGATCCCAGGCAGAGAATCTCGTCATCGTTGAAGAACCAGCTTTTCCGGCCGGTGAGGGTACGATCCCCCGGCATCGGCTGGTTGAGAATCATGGCGAAGATTCCCTGGCGGTTCTGATATGACACGCCGCCAACAAACGTTTCGGCAGAACGCGGTCGTGACGACGGCCAGCCCCGGTCTATCACTTCAAGCGGGAGCTGCGGGACGGTCGTGCCCTCAAACCGTCGCCAGTCCCACCCCGCCTCCACTCGCCCGCTATCCTCTGCGGTGACTGGATCTCCACCGGCGAGGATCTCCAGATTCCCAAGGCCCTGGAAGAGGCCGTAGCAGTTGCGCTGCGCCTGTCTTTCACTGCCCCAGACATACTTGCTCTGGCCCTTGATGCCTGCAAGCCAGTCGTCGCGTCGATGGCACAGAAGTCCCGCATACGGCATCACAAAACTCCCGTTTGGCGACGGTTCAGGCTCAATCCGGAGGCTGCGATAGGGCTCGTCATCGGCTGCCTCCGGCACCAGGCGCAGGTACGCGGCGGCAACCTCCGTGTCAATCTCCTGCGTCCCATCGGGCGTGCCACAGCGTGCCAGCATGTCCATGGCCTTCAAGCCCAACCCGGAGAGAACGCCGTAGCCGGGTGCAAAGGGACTGCGGCCCTTGAGCGCAATGGGCAAATCCCTCCAGTTGGCGTATATCCTC
>JBKHJK010000385.1:0-3663 GCA_046538215.1 Armatimonadota bacterium | reverse complement strand
ATTGACGTCTCAGGTCAGTTCTTACAAACCACTTCTTATCCCCTTTTACACCGAGCTGATAGTAGATTTCCACCGGTTCGGAATCGAGCGGACTCTCCGGATATGGGGTACCAACGATCTCGCCTGACTCGTAGGCGCAAAGCCCGCCCACTCCTGCAAAGTGTGATTTATCCTGATCTGGTATCTTCTGCCAGTGTTCAAACAGTATTTCCAGGGCTTCAGGAAGCAGATGATCATCAGAGTCAATATCGAGGAATAATTCGCCGGCCGCCTGGCGCACACCCCGGTTGGTCGCGGCAGGTTTTCCGCTGTTTTCCTGACGAAAATAACGAATAGGAAAGTCACTGTCATCCTGCCACTGTTGAACGACATCTTCCGTATTATCTGTAGATCCATCATCAACGATTACCCATTCAAAGTCTTCGAAGGTTTGTTCCTGGAGGCTACTGAAGAGTTTCGGCAAAGTGTGGGCCCGGTTGTAGGTGGGAGTAAACACGGTGAAAACAAAGTCCTGGCTCATAAACCACTGTCTCCTGATTATATCCCTTGTATGGGAGCATTCCACCACTGGTGATATTCCCCGTTTGTGACTCAAATCGCTGCATTTGAGGCATCTGTCAGATAATGCAGAAAAAACCTGTCTCACTGCACTGCCCTCTCATGATAACAGTGAGGCCGTCGTGGCTAAAGCGCCCCGGAGCTTACGTATAGACAAACTGCGCCGTGGCGGTGCAGTCCCGATCCGCCACCAGTCGCGCCCAGTGTGCGGAGAATCCCGGCGGGAAGACATGAGTGCGCTGCTCGCCTGCGCCAACCGTGATCGTTTCGGTGTCCGAGAAGGTCCCGTCACCAAGCACGTCGGTCTGGAGCGTGAACTGCACAGGGCCCTCCGAGACCTGCGACAGATGCAGGCACTTGTGCTCAAAGCCGGTCATCAGGAAGGGATCCGAGGGTTCGCCGGCGGCTACCTGCGTCCGACGCCACGGTCCGCCCCAGCCCCGGGGTTTACCGAAGTGCCACAGGTCATCTGTCTTTCCGAACCACAGCCCCGCCATCGGCTGGCCCCCCGTCGGATTGGTGTCGGAGTTTGGCGTGTTCTGATTGCCCGCCAGCACCAGCAGGCCGGCCCATGAGCAGTAGTCCGGGATGATGCGCAGGTGCTGGCAGACCGGCTTGATGGGAAACATATCGTCGCCATAAACCTGCGCCGGAAGCTCGTAAAACATCCCGTGGCAGTCCATCATGAAACGTTCGGTCTCCACCTCGCGGATCCGCGTCCATTCCGTCAGCCAGCCGTGGTCGTAGCACTGCGAGGCTTTGGGCAGGCGCCATGTGCACCACTTCCCGTCAAGGAACACTTTCAACAGCGCCGACGCCTCGTCCCAGCCGGTGGCGAAGATCGCTCTGCCGAGATTCCGTCTTCCCGCCGCTTCCATAAAGGGCTTCTTCTCAATGATGCGCCATGTCTCTCCGTCCCACTCCGCCAGACGCCCCGCCGCGTGCTGTCCGAGGTAGTCCCGCTCATCATAGGAGTTGTTGCACACCACCACGCGCCCCATGGAGGTATGCGCCCCCTTGAAGTGTGGCCACATGTCCTCCGGCAGGGCGAGCTCGGCCTTCAGGTCACACAGTTGCTCACACTGCAGCGTCTCCATGTCACACTCGAAAAACAGCCCCTCCATCGTCAGGAAATACACCATCTCCGGATCGTAAAGGTGATCCACCGTGGCCGTGAGGCGGTGCGGGACAAGATCCTCGATCGTGCGCACGTTGCCATCCGGATCAACCACGTGCGGGCCGATGACCATCTGGTCTGTCTGCGGGTGCACAAAGCGGTTGGCATAAACCCCGACGACGCTCTCGTCTCGCTTTGTCATCTGCAGATCGGCATGGATGGTGTAAAGCCCTGTTCCCGATCCGGAGGCGGCGTTCGATGGATATGTGACCAGCCACAGGCGATCCGCCCAGGGCATAAGAGCCCCAATCCCCGACTCGCTTCTCCGCGGTACGATATCGGCGCTCACGTGCAGATGCGGGAAGACCCCGCTGATGCTGGTGTGTTCGCTCACAATGAATCATCCCTCCGTAAACTGTATGCCCACTGCGCTGCCCGGTGCCGCCATAACGGCCTCTGCCGCCTCGCCTCCACCGCAACCGTGGGCCCGTTCCCTGTGATAGCGAGTACCACTTTCCATCTCTGCCCCATATTACCTTCCGGGTCACAAAAAGGACCCCTGAAGCTTTCTCGAAGGGGGTCCCGCACCTAACCATCGTCAACGCCGTGCAGGCAGCAAAAGTTCTGTCAGGAATGCCCTCGCACTCTCATCGAAGAGCACTTGAAACGTGTGGGCATAATTGGCGTGCCCTCTCCCACATCGGCATGCCGGCGGGCTGACAATCTGAGCTGTTCGCAGTACTGTCGGCAGCCATCGCACTCGGCCCGACCGGCATTGTGCGAGAAGTGTATCATTTCCTTGTGATCGAGGCGCCGTAATCTTTTGACTTCTGCCCGGGTGGATGCCGAAATCCCGGCACAGAAGACTACAACAGATACGGCATATCGCGGCGAAGTCCTGGAGGTTGCACAGGCGCGGTGGGGCCTCCTATTCCTCCAGCGGATGGTGCAGCTTCAGCCTCTCGATGAAATCGGGATCGAGCGCGATATCCTTGTCCTGACAGTATTTGAGGACATGGTTCCCCAGGGCGGTGTTGAGGTGGTAATGCCGCACGGGGCCGTTGATCTCCAGGAGGCCGGTACGATCCACGAGGTCCGGTCGGAGCTCGCCATTCACGCGCGGAGCGTGCAGGGTGCAATTTGTGAAACGTGTTCCGAGCGTGCTGTCGAGGGCGTAGATGTCCCCATCCAACTCCTGCAGGTCGGGCTGGAGCCTGCAGTGAGAGAACCCAAATTCGCCACGCAGGCCAGGTGCGGTTAGGGTATTTATTGAGCAGCGCTCAAAGAAAGCGCTGGCGATACTGTTCCCGAAATACGCGCCGACGCCGTCGCAATCGCTGAAACGTATTTCCGGGTAGAGGGCGTGACCATCGGTGTAATCCTGCTCATCATCACTGCCGATGAGCAAATGTACGCTGCCACGGTCGCCGGGACGTTCCGGAGTGAGCTTCTCCAGCTGCACATTTTCGACACCGATCCGACAGTTCGCCTCCAGCCGGCTCCCGTCATACCCGCCCGGGCTGCCGAGGTCGTAATGCTGTGGATTGGGGATATGGGCCAGGCGGACGCCCTGCTGCCGACCCTTCACGCGGATATCTCTGAACTGCACGAAGGTGGGGAAAAACAGGCGTGTCCCTGCCTCCGTTCGGGAGAAAGGCACCACGTTCATCAGCCAGCACGGGGCTCCGGAGTCGAGGGCAGCGCTGTAATCAACAACCATGTCGTCAATAACAAGGCTGCGGGCGAAACCGATGGGATACTGGTAGTCGAAGTTGCGCATGCGGTAGCTCAACACAGAGACCGTACTGCCGCCGGTGGGCTTGAGCGTGCAGCCGCGCAGCCGGATGCGGCCATCCCATTTTGAGCCATAGTCGGGGCGGAAGCTGATGAAGCTGTTGCCGTGGCGTGTGGTATCCTCCACGAACAATTCCCCGCCGCCGGTGACGGAGATGCCCTTGAAGCCTATTTCGCAATCCTCGATATACAGG
>JBKHJK010000384.1:0-3665 GCA_046538215.1 Armatimonadota bacterium | reverse complement strand
CCTCGGCGCCGGTGATCTGCCGCATCAAATCGGCGACGTGAACGGTGTGGTCCATGGTCGCGCCACCACCGGAAAGTTCCGGCTCGACGAACCAGCCGCCGGGATTGCGCCCCCGGTTGGTGCCCTTGATGGCGAGGATGTCGCCGAGATCGCCGGCATCAACCATTTTCTGTGCCTCAATGTACGCCGGGCCGTAGCGGCACGGGAATGCGGTCATAAGCTGCACGCCGGCTTCGTCACAGGCATCTATCATCGCCTGCGCATCCTCCACGGACACGCTGATGGGCTTTTCGCACATGACATCGAGCCCTGCAGCCGCCGCGGCCTCGGTCTTCTCCCGGTGCCGGGCATTTTCCGTGCAGATGATGACGGCATCAATTCCCGCATCAAACAGGGCCTCATCACTTTCGAAATACTCTGTATCAAACTCTTGCGCCACATGCTTTCCGCGCGCGGAGTCGACATCCGAAATGCCCACGAACTCTGCATCCGGATTCTCCTGCACGCATCCGGCATAGCTCATCGCGTGCATGTGGGCGAAGCTGATCATTCCGATTTTCACTGCCACTTTCATCGCCTCCTATCGGCTCACAGTCGCACTATTTCACCGGTTTCTGCAGATTCCAGGGCTGCGAGGGCCAGTTCGAGAGCATCGTAGGCGTCGGCGACCGTCACCGGCGGCTCTGTCCCCTGAGCCACCGCCTCGATAAACGCGCGGTCCTGCACCAGATAGGGCGATTCTGCGGTGGGAGCGGCCGGCACCTGGACATCAGCCAGCCCTTCGTCCGCATCGCGCTGCTGGACGGTGAGGGTCACGTTTTCCGTGCTGTCGTGGCGGATAAGACCGTTGCTGCCCGCGACTTCGAAGCTGGTGCGGAAAGCTCCCAGATCCGCCCATGAGCCCTCCAAATGAGCGATTGCGCCACTTTTGAAACGCATGGAAATCAGCGCATAATCCATCTCCGGCATCTGTTCGTACAGGCTGCGCGACAGCACCGTGTCAACCTCGCCGAAGGTCCACAGTAGCCAGTCGAGGTCGTGGATGCTCATATCGAGGGTGACGCCGCCGCTGAGAGCGTAATCGGCAAACCACCCGCCGGTTCCTGCGGGCATGGTATTCATACGGCTCACGCGCACCATGCCGATATCGCCGATATCGCCCGCCTGCACCATGTCACGTGCAGATGCATATTCGGGGAAGAATCTCACCACGTGTCCCACCATCATGGGCACACCGGCGTCTTTGACGGCGTCCACGATGCGTTTGCCCTGCTCGATAGTGCGGGCAAGGGGCTTTTCGCAAAAGATCGCCTTCCCGGCCTCCGCCGCCTGGGTGCAGTAATCCGCGTGCCAGGGCGTTGGGCAGGTCACGGCCACGATGTCAATGTCGTCGGCATAGATCTCATCCACATCATCCACAGCCACCGCACGGTATTGAGCTGCAAGGGCCTGCGCGTTTTCGAGCCGCGTATCGTAGATTTTGGCAAGCCGGCAGCCGTCTATCGTGTCGAAATTCGCCGCGTGCTGCCCGCCCATGGTGCTCGCGCCAACCAGCGCTATATTGAGCATATACGCCCACCTCCTTGAAGAGAATCGAAACTCCGTCATGACCGTTACAGCACGAGTGCGATGCCCTCTGACGGTCCGTCAAATATGGCCTGAATTGCAGGTGTAAACTTCGCCGAGCGGGGCCTGTCAACCTCCATCTGACCTCTGTGTGAAAATGCGGCTGCAGCGTCTCAGTTGCCGAGGGCATGGAGGAAACCTATCGCGGCGCCGTAGCCGTCGGGATGTTCGGAGATGAATGATCCCGAGACCAGGATTTCCGCGCCCGCAGCCACCAGTCCCGGGGCCGTGTCTGCATTGACCCCGCCGTCCACCTCGATGGGGATGTCGAAGCCCTCGTCGCTGATTATCTCTTTCAACTGCGAGATCCGCCCGGTGGTCTCGGGGATGAACGCCTGGCCCGCATAGCCCGGCACGACGCCCATGACCATAACGATATCGCAGTGAGGCAGCAGAGGACGGACAGCCTCCACGGGTGTGGCGGGATTGATGACCAGGTTGGATTTGCAGCCGAGATCGCGGATTCGGTCCAGAAGAACCTCCGGCTCCTTAGTGGCCTCGTGGTGGATCGAAATGCCGTCGGCCCCGGCCTCTGCGAAGAACTCAACGTGCTTTTCGGGGTTGTCGAACATGAGATGGCAGTCAAAGAACAGGTCCGTCACATCACGCAGCGCCTGCACGATGATGTGACCGTGCGTGACCTGCTCGGTGAAATGCCCGTCCATGCAGTCAAACTGCAGCCAGTCAGCTCCTGCGGCCTCCAGCTTCTGGACATCGTCCTGCAGGTTGGCAAAATCAGCGCACAACAATGACGGTGAGACGATAATCTGGTCCATGCTCACTCTCCGTGAACGCTATTTTGGCGGCCCGACGAAATACAGGGCGGCGTCGAAAATCCTGTTTGCGGCCTGCTCGGCCAGCCACGCGTCATCAGCGTCGCTGACTATGATGCCCACCAGGCGACCGTGGCGGGCGACTCCCATGACACCGGCCTCACCGAGGTCGAAAAACTGCCTGGTCTGGCCGGTATTGGTCAAAAGATGCCAGGTGCGGCGTCGTGCAGCCTGCGGGTCCGACCGCCAGATGCCGCCGCCATAGACCTCGCCCTCATCTCCCACAACCGCTCCCGCCACCCCGGGAACCTCGCAGAGGGCGTCGAGTGCCTGCTGAAAGCTGTTGAATTCTCGCAGCCTCGGCATCTGTCCGAGCTTTTCGCGGCGCTTGAGCATCTGCGTACCCCCATACCAGTCGGCGGCCATGGGAGCGACCAGAAACCCGACCGCGGCCTGCAAAAGCAGCCCCGGCAGATAGCCGGTAACGGCAAAGGTGAACGATGCCGGAAAGCCGCGCGGCTGGGGGCTGAACACGTCGTAGCCCAGCCCCATGACGACTGCCACGACTGCGTGGACCGCCACCATCACCGACAGCACGACGATGGTGCGCCCGGCGTCTGCTCCCGTCACCAGCAGCGCCACGATGAGATAGGCGACCGCCAGACCCAAAAGCATGGCGGGTTCAACGGGCATACTGGCACCACCGGGCCTGATAACCGCTGCAAACAGTGCCGCCGCAACGGCCGCGATACACAGGGCTGGAAGGGCGGCTTGGCGTCCCTGAGACTGCACGTTATTTCTCCTCAATCGTGGTGCGAATCTTTCGCGCCTGCACATTGGCCGCCCCCATCTTACTGGCGGTCTCGGCGACCGCCACCACGAGGGTGCGACCGGCATCAGCCACAGCAGCGACGATGCCACCATTTGCTCCCTCGGCGACCAGACGGTCAATGCCGCCGCCCGGAAGCATCCCGGCCACCGCTTCCGCAGCCTCGTACAGGTCAACCGCGGCACGGGCCAGCCCGTCTGCATCCGGCGCCGGTCCGGCTATGACAACGGCTCGCTCACCAGCCTGATAGGCGCGCAGATGTGTCTCCTGCAATATCTCCTGAAGCTCCTGTGTGCGGTCATCGTCCGGCTGGCACTCCACCTGCGGCGCCTCGGGCTGATATGCTTCATCCAGCGGCATGTCTGTAGCCGCCTTCACGACCCTGCGGGCCAGGAGGCTCAGCTTCCCTATCGGCTGCTGTTGGGGCACATACAGGG
>JBKHJK010000383.1:0-3670 GCA_046538215.1 Armatimonadota bacterium | reverse complement strand
GTCATGACCCAGCCGACGGTCTTCGGGCCGATGCTGATTTCGTGGGCGAGCTTCGGGAACATGGTGCGCATCGTTGCCCCGAGAAACCACGACCCGAACAGCCCGAACCATGCCACGCGCATGAACATCGGCCATATCTTCTCGGGGACATCGTGGCCGCTTGTATCGGAGCGGTTGTAATCGTCCTTTTCAGCGACCTCACCGCGCGGCGTGACAATCAATGTGATCATGACCAGCCACACCAGAGCCGCACTGAGCCAGAAGGGCAGAGAGTGGCCCAGGTCCCACGTCTGTCCCGCCATGGTCGGGCCGACCATCACCCCAGCACACCAGAAAAGATTGAAAAGACCGATGTTGCGCGTTAAACCCCGTCGTCCCCCGGTGGTCAGCTCCACCATCCACGCCTGGATCGAGGGCCAGAAAAGCGCAAGTCCCATCCCCGCAAACGGAACCAGGGCCAGAAGCACATAGGGGTTTGGAGCAAACGTGTACGCCACCCAGATGGCTGAGGAGATACCCAGGCCGATGAACGCTGAGCGCTTGCGACCGAAACGATCGGAAACGGTCCCAGAGAACAGACAGGACACCGCGTATCCCAGTGTTGCCAGTGTCCCCAGCAGGCCGAGGATCAGGGGTGATGCGCCCAGTGAAATGCCGAGAAACTGTAGCGCAAGACCGATGCACGCGACACTGATATCAACGGTGAATGCGCTGTAAAAAAGCGGGCGCGGGGGCTTCCACAGCCGGGCGATGATACCTTCGCCGGCGTCAGGAGTTGTATCATCAATGTTCGGGGCCATCACCGACGTCCTTCAGAAGCCGGTCATAGAGCCGGGCGTAAACCATTTGCATGAGATATTCCAGGTTCTCGACATCGGCGGCGTTGTAGTCCACCAGCACCTGCAAAGCTCTCTCATCACCCCTGCGGTACCGGTGCCACAGCCGCACCGCGTCATAGCCGGTCAGGCCGTCAATAGCGTCATCTCTGGACAGGCCGAGACGCTTTTCGATCTTCTTCAGACCGCCGCTGTGCCCAAGACGCTTCAGCGACCACCGGAGATCGCAGTGGAGGTGATTCCATCGCACCTGCGGGAAGGCCTGCCTGAGGAAGGGGATGTCAAACTGCTGGCCGTTGAAGGTGACCAGCAGGCTGTAGCTTTCAATATCCTCTGCGAACTGATCCATGTTGTCACCGGCGATGTAGGAGTGCGTGCGCACCCCGTCATACACGCCGATAACGGTGATCTGTGACCGGTCCTTTCTCAGTCCGGTAGTCTCGATGTCCACATAGGCGACCCGGTCGTGAAAGTGGCTGAAGCTGCGCCAGTGCTCGGAGCATGGCAGGGTGTGTGCAAACGGCGCGTGATCCCGGGCCTCCAGACTCTGCAGCGAATCCTGTAGATGGCGACGCATCGTTTTCCAGCGGTCCGGCGCAAACCCCGGTGCATCGTCGTACCCGAGGGCACAACGCCAGTCGGTCACACCACACTGCCACAGCTTCTCTTCAGTCTTCGGACCAATTCCGGGAATATGAAGAAACGTCTTTGTCAGCAAGGATGATGGTCTCCTCAGCCAAGAACGTCTTCAAGAGCACCGCAGACGACTTCGATGTCATCATCGTCCATATCGAGATGCGTCACGAACCTGATGTTGTGTTCATCACGCGCTTTGGCACGGATGTCAAACTCGCCAAGCTGCTCACACAGTCCGTGAGCATCGCAGTCGTCACGGTCAATCCGGAAATACACCATGTTCGTCTGCACGCTGTCGAGATCCAGAGTGATGCCGTCCAATCCGTCGAGCGTTTCTGCGATTTGCCGTGCACGTCGGTGATCCGCTTCCAGACGATCTATATTGTCCAGGGCGACGAGGCCGCCGGCGGCGATGATGCCCGCCTGGCGCATTCCGCCACCAAGAATCTTGCGGGCCACACGCGCCTGTTCGATAAACTCCTTCGACCCGCACAGCACGGCCCCGATTGGTGCGCCAAGGCTCTTGGAAAGACAGAAGGTGATGCTGTCGGCAGGTTCGGCAAGGCTCGCCGCACTAACTCCCTGTGCGACGGCGGCATTGAAGAAACGAGCCCCGTCAATGTGTAACTTTGCACCATTATCCCTGGCAATAGCAGCCACCCCGGCGGTATATCCTGCCGACAGCGCCACACCGCCGCTGAGGTTGTGGGAGTTCTCCAGCCCCACCAGTCGGGTCGCGGCGGTGTGCAGGTCGCCGGGGTGAATGGTGTCGGTGTATGCGTCTATATCCATTTTCCCGCGGGCTCCTGTTACGGGCCGCACCAGGCATCCGCAGACGGCTGAGATTCCGCCGCGTTCGTAATGGTACATGTGGGCCAGGTGGTGGCAAATGACCTCATCGCCCGGCTCTGTGTGTGACCAGAAAGCCGTCAGATTGCCCATGGTGCCGGAAGCGACGAGCAGTGCCGCCTCTTTGCCCAAAAGTTCGGCAGACCGGCGCTGCAGCTGGTTGACAGTCGGGTCTTCTCCGGCGACATCGTCTCCGACGTCTGCGTCCGCCATCGCGCGGCGCATTGCCTCCGACGGCAGCGTTTTCGTGTCACTTCTGAGATCTATCATGCGTTTCACCCAACCGGCATTGAAGTGCGGTTCAAGCTCTTACAAACAGAAGCCGCGACCTCGGGCGGCCGCGGCCTTATCGTATCTCTTGTTCCCCGGGGATTATATGCGCCTGGGTCGGGTCCGTCTGCGCTGAACAATGAAGCCTATGATTTTGACCAGAATGAAGAGAACGATCCACGCAGCGATCGCGAGGTACTCCCAGCGGATATGGCGGGAGTGAACGGTGATCGTATGCTCCGGATTATCGGCCGCGAGCGTGAAGGTCACTGTATTGCCGGATATGTCCTGCCCGCCCTCTGCGATGGGATCGCAGGTCGCGTCAGTGATCACGCCCGGCATTGTGACAGCATACTGCATCTCATGTTCACCTGCGCGAGCTTCGGCGGGATTGGTGTCATAGTGATATTTAAGCTGCACCGTTTCGGTCCACGTGTAGGTGGTGTAAATATCCAGCGGCTTCTGGAAAACGTCCACGAAGGTGAGTGTATCACCGACCTGGTTCATATTGCTGCTCAGAAAGTCGCGGGTCACGGTTACCGTGGATTGTGTTTTACTCGATGAGCGACTGTAGCGCTGCCAGGTTTTGCCGGCTTCGGCGTCACGGGTCCAGCCGGGAAGATCCCGGGCGTAATACTCACCGGCCTCGGCTGCAACCTGCCGCAGCCCGGAACCGTCGCGATGGATCGTGGTGGATATCTGCACGCGGCTGCTGTTGAGTGCCAGGGCAAACGGAATCGTCAGCATCAGCCCCACCATGGGGCTGCTGAAGAGCGCAGCAATCGGCGATCGTTTCATACCAATCTACTCCGCTTCCGTTTCGTCAGATTTCGGTGATCGCGTGAGCCACCCGGCCACAAAGCCGATCCCGATCAGAAGCACAATCGCCACCGCACGCGGGATATCCACGCTCAGCCCGAAGAAGAACAGGCGCATCGGCGACCAGTTCATGATGAGAAAAGCCACCACAATGAGAGCCAACAGCACCCACGAAAACAGCCGCAAATCCCATGCAGGCAGGCGTATGCGGGCGAACGGAGCGCTCACGGCATCGAGGAATTTGCTCAGCAGGCCCGGCT
>JBKHJK010000382.1:0-3687 GCA_046538215.1 Armatimonadota bacterium | reverse complement strand
TCTTTGACGTCTTCAAAGGGGGGCAGTTCTTCCGGTTTTTTGTGCAGGCGCTTGATAATATGGAATCCCATGGGGGTCCGGACGACGTCGCTGATATCGTCGTCTTCCTCCAGCGACAGGGCGGCCCTGCGGAAGGGGTCATCTCCCTCGGCGATGTAGCCCCATTCGCCGCCATCGTTTTTGGTCCATACATCAAGCGAATACTGGCCGGCGGCGTCTTCAAAGCTCAGGTCGCCGGCCACAATCTTTTTGCGAATATCTTTTGCCGTCTGTTCATCGGCGACCACGATATGCGCGACTTTCACCCGTTCCGGCTGCCGGAGTTGCTCGCGGTTGCGACTGTAGTAATCCGCGACCTGCTGTTCGGTGATTTCGACCTCGTCTTCCACCATCTTTTCCAGTAGCATGGTGTGATAGATTTTCTGTCTGAATGAGGCGGGGGTGAGGTTGTTATTGGCAAGCCATTTTGCGAAATTGATACCCGAAATGGGGGCCTGCCACTCGATCCGCTGTTCCATATTGACGGCGCGCTTCTCCAGTTCCGGTTCGGTGACTTCCACCCCCGCCTTGTCGGCGGCGTGTTCGACGGCGTGGCCGATGATAAGATGCTCGAGAACCTGTGGCCCATATCGCGCAATGGCTTCAGATTTAAGCTCTCCGAGGCTTATCTTTTCTCCGTTCACGGTGGCCACGGCTGCCGAATCATCCTCAGCCACGGCGACCGATGTGACCAGGACTGTGATGAGTAGAACAATGATGAGTGCGAATATGTGGCGGTTATTGTGCATGTGAATCTCCTTTAGATGCTGTCTCTGCGGCGTCTGCAATATCGGGATGTGCCGCAGGTATTGTTATCCATACCTTGTTATGTTTGACAGACGCGTCGGTGCCGAGTTGTGCCGACAGGTGCGCGAGACGTTCGGCGATTTTGGCTGCTCGATTGGTCTCGGGATAGATGGGGCCCATGCGGCTGCGGGGTATCCAGATGGGCTTGGCGAAGATGCTCCAGCCCCAGTTCTCAATGTACGTCAGGTGAAAGATGGCGCTTTCCATCCGCTCGCCCTCGCGCTGGTCGAACACGAAATTCCCCATCGAATACAGAATCGGGCGCCCTTTGTACACCTCGATGCCCTGGAGAGTATGCGGATGATGCCCGAGGACGACGTCCGCGCCGGAATCGATGATGAAGTGCGCGAGATTCTGCTGGCTGGAAGACGCCTCGCTGTGATACTCGTGTCCCCAGTGAACTGAGACGAACAGAAAGTCACAGTGTTCCGCCGCCTCAGCGATCCGGCCTGCGAAGACCTCACGGTCCCCGACCTTGCAGTACGAGCCGTGCTCGAAGGCCAGATCGGTGCAGGCCATGAAGCCGAGGGTATAATCCCCGGCGGCCAGGTACGTCGGCTCCCAGCAGTTATCGCGGTCTCTGCGGCAGCCGGCGTATGCGATACCATGTTTCTCCAGCGTGTCGAGGGTATTCAAAACGCCCTTGCGGCCCGCATTGAGCGTATGGTTATTCGCCAGCGAAACGATGTCAATGCCGCCATCGGCCAGCACCTCGGCCGTCTCGGGTGGAGCGCGAAAGATGCAGTATTTGCTCGGAGCATGTGGACCTTCGTCCGACAGCGGGCATTCGAGGTTGGCGAAGGTCACATCCGGCGATCGCGTCAGCTCGCGGACCTTCTCCAGGATACTGCGGTACCCGTTGTCCTGTATCGCCTTCGCCACATTGCGATCCAGCATGATATCGCCGACGGCCACCATGGTGAAGCGCGGCTTCGGCTGCGGAGGAGTGATGATCTCCGGCTCGTCGGCAGAGGCTGCTGTCCCGGCGCTGAGTGTTCCCCCGGCACCGGTCCCGGACTGCTGGCAGCCCGCCTGGACAATCCAGGTGGCTGCAAGCAGCACTGCACACAAAGCGATGAGAAAGTATCGGTTTTTCATAATGCTCCTGTCTGTGCAGGGCGAAGAGCCGCTGCGTGATGATGGCCCGGGCCCCGATTGCACATCAATGTTCAGTCAACACCGCGCCGGGGGCACAGGTCCAGGATTGGGCAGGCGTCACAGTCAGGGCTGCGGGCGGTGCAGATTTCGCGGCCATGGCGAATGAAGACAAACGACAGGTCCCAGTCCTCATTGGGGAACAGCTCCATCAGCCGCTTCTCGATCTTATCGGTGTTATCCCAGGTTGAGGGCACCAGGCCCATGCGCTTGGACAGGCGCTTGACGTGTGTGTCAACCACCACGCCCTCGTGCGGCCCTTCGGGATTGATGGCCTCCTGCAAAACCACGTTCGCCGTCTTGCGGGCTACACCCCGAAGCTGTGTCAGCTCCTCGATGGTCTCAGGCACCTCACCACCGAAATCTTCGATGATCTTTTGGGCGGATTCATGGATCGCCCGGGCCTTGTTGCGATAGAACCCGGTTGGATGCACCAGCTCTTCAAGATCCTCCCGGTCGGCTTCAGCCATATCCTCGATGGTCGGATAGGCCTCAAACAGCTCCGGTGTGACCTCGTTCACCTTTTCATCGGTCGCCTGGGCCGATAGGATCGTCGCCACTAAAAGCTTCCAGGGGCTGTCGTATCGCAGCGCCGTCCCGGCGTCACCGTACTTATCCCGCAGAATCTCCAGGATTTTCTTTCCGCGCTTGATTATGTCTGCTTTCTTCTCTCTCGGCATCGTCTGTGGTCACTCCACTGCACGTTCCAGAAAACCTGTGTGAATCGAGATGATGAAAGTTCAGTCCGAATTGTCCGGCGTATCCCCTTCAACACCATCTGAGGGGTTTCCAGCCTGCAGGTTATCAGTGTCTTCTGTGTCCTCGGTTTCCTCTTCGACAACCGGGATACTGGTGGGCAGATCAACGGCGGTTGTCTCCAGCCGCTCCTCGTGGGCGGCGATTTCGCCATTGACACGGACGGTCAGGCCGCGTGGGACGTCAGAATATGCCTCATCAGCCTGCCGGGCTTCATAGATGATGTCAATGTCATTGCCCCGATAGCGTAGATTCTCCAGGCGGAAGTGCGTCCAGCCCTCACAAAGCGGGTCCACCACCAGTGTGTTGTCATCAATCGGAATCACGCCACACATGAAGCGGATGACCAGGTCATTGAAGGAGCTGTGGAAGTAGTCCGGACACCCGTACCCCTCGCCGGTTTCCCCATCATAGACCTCCCGCACCACCGGCTGGTTCAGATCCCCGTCTTCACACATCATCCGCGCGAAGCCGGAGAGAAACCCGGTCAGCAGCCGTCCGTCAACAAAATCCTGCGAATGATACCGGATGACGTTGGCGATGGCCTCGGTGAGGATGCTGTTGGCGTAGGGCCATGTCGGCCCGTTCCACATCGCGTGAGTATTCTTTTTCTCCTCGCCCCAGTAGCCGGGGGTCAGGGACGCAACGGGGCACTGCTGCGAGCACGTTGCAAAAGGCCACGGCGAAAAAAGCTCGTCTTCGTCGAAAAGATACTCCAGCGCCCTGGCGTACTCTGGCTCATCGGGGACGGCCATGAAGGCAAACGGGAAAAACCCATTCGCCTCGCGCACCAGCGCGTACTCTCCATCGGTCTCACGAATGGCGTAGAAATACCCGTCGTTCTCATTCCACATGTGGGTGCAGATGGCGTCGGCGCAGCGTTCGGCGAGGTTCTCATACCATTCGGCCTGCTTCGCTTCACCGATGCCT
>JBKHJK010000381.1:0-3687 GCA_046538215.1 Armatimonadota bacterium | reverse complement strand
TTGCTCGCCGTACATGGTCTGGGCGAAAATCGCCAGCGTACCCTTCAGATCCGCGAAGGTGATATCTTCGGCCACCAGCAGCCCCTCAAGCTGGTAGAAGGTGTGGCTGTGGGTGGCGTCCACGGTATCGCGCCGGTAGCAGCGGCCGGGAGCCACGATGCGCACGGGCGGCTGAGTCTCCTCCATCACCCGGATCTGCACCGTGGAGGTCTGGGAGCGCAGCAAAACGTCATCGGTGACGTAGAAGGTATCCTGTTCGTCCATGGCCGGGTGGTATTCGGGATAGTTCAGGGCATCGAAGCTGTGATAGTAGTCTTCGATCTCCGGCCCCTCGACCATCAGAAAGCCCATGCCCATGAAGATTTCCAGCATGTCGTCCATGGTTTTCAGCAGGGGGTGCTTTCTGCCGATGACCGGGACGCGCCCGGGCTGGGTGACATCCACGGTTTCGGCGGCAAGCTGCGCCTGTTCCGCCTGCTCCACCAGCGCCTTTTTCCGACCCTCCAGCAGGCGTTCGAGCGTGCCGTTGAGCTTGTTCAGCGCCTGTCCGGCCAGGGGCCGATCCTCTTCGGGCAACTGGCCGATTTTGCTGTACTGCTCGCGGACGACACCGCTGCGGCCCAGGTATTTCACGCGCACCTGTTCGAGCTCTTCGAGGTCCGATGCGCCGAAAATCGCGCTCTCGGCCACCTCGCGGATTTCATCAATCGTCTCCTGCAGCTCCATGTGCCTGCCTCCTGGTCCATTGGCTATCAATATATGTGTCGTGAAAAGCGTTGAGAAAAAACAAAAAATCCCCGGCTCGTAGGGACGAAAACCGAGGGTTTCGCAACCACCCTATCAGGCGGTCGTCCGGATAACGGCGGAATCGTGCCGGCGGCGCCTACACACTCAAAGAGCTTCAGCGCGCGGTTCGGGAGCGAACTTCGGCACCTGCGTCCGGCGGAAAAGCTTGCAGCCCGTGGCTTCTCCTCTCTTGTGCCCGACGCGTGACGGCGCCTACTTTTCTCCGTCATCACCTTTGGCGATATTCAGTTTTCGGACAGATGCGGCCTCAACTGGCTGGATGCATCTGTGTATATATTTCATACAACAAAATGCCGGCAGCCACGCCAGCATTGAGGCTTTCGACGTCTGCACTCATGGGAATCCTAACCTGCAGGTCGGTCTGTGTCAAGACCTCCTGCGGAAGGCCATGTGCCTCACTGCCGATAATCAGCGCCGTTCTTTTGCCATACGCGGCGGTGTCTGAGCGCACATCGGCTTCCAAAGCCGCGGCGACGGTGGTGATATCGTTGTCCGTCGTCCACTGACGGGCAATGTCCCATGAGATCTCCACAAGCGGGAGTGCAAAAACACCGCCTGCTGTCGCGCGGATGACTTTCGGGTTGAAAAGGTCCACACAGCTTCCGAGGATCACCAGGGCGCGGCAGTCAAATGCGGCGGCGGTGCGGACGAGTGTGCCCATATTACCCGGATCCCGAATGTCATGCAGCAGCAGATACAGGGAGGGGCCCTCTGGCCGGATATCTTCAAGTGAGGCGTACTCGATTCTTGCGGTCGCGGCGATCCCCTGAGGATTTTCGGTATCTGTTATCGATTCAAAGGCGCGGCGGGTGAGATCATGTCGCACGATGCCCTGGTTTTCCAGCCTCTGGGCCGTCTGCAGGGGTTCCTCGTCAGACAGAAGCTCCTCACAGACATACACGGCCTCGATTTGGGCACCGGCCCTGATGGCGCCAGAAAGAAGCCGGACTCC
Organism: Armatimonadota bacterium; assembly: GCA_046538215.1. Lineage (GTDB taxonomy): Bacteria > Armatimonadota > Zipacnadia > Zipacnadales > UBA11051 > JBKHJK01. Next base: position 1,928 of record JBKHJK010000381.1, on the reverse strand, counting down.
CTCAAGCGGGCAGAGTCCGGCGTCATTTCTTCCCTTTTTATTGAGCAGTGAGCGGAAAAGCTTCACGTGCTGATTTTTGGGGCTGTCAATGCGTGTCATCGAGATGGCCGGGAGCTTATTGTTCCAGAACTCCGGCAGCCTCCATTACGGCCCTGAATCCCTCGGGGTCCGACACCGCCATCTCCGCGAGCATCTTACGGTTGATATTGATGTCATTTTTCTTCATGTGCCCGATGAGCTGGCTGTAATTGGCCCCATTCATCCGCGCGGCGGCGTTGATACGAGCGATCCACAGCCGTCGGAAATCACGCTTCTTGAGCCGGCGGTGCACGTAGGCAAAGTTCCCGGCCCGCATGAGTGTTTCTTTGGCGGTCTTGAACAGTCTGTGTCGGCCGCCCACGTAACCCTTGGCGGCTTTCAACGTCTTTTTGCGCCGCCGACGTGACAGCGGTCCGCGTTTTACTCTCGGCATACTTCTTCGACCTCACTTTTTCATCAGACCGACACTCTGTCCGGCCTGAAGCCCCTCCGGCTCCGCATGGCCCCTGGAAAACCAGAGTTGACGGCCTGCAGATGCAGTCGGGGAAAATGAAGACGCACAGCTTCGTGACTGTGCGCCTATGATATGCGGTGCAACATGTGAAGGCGCCTAATCATTCGGCAAAAGCCCTTCCTTGATCTGCTTGGCCTGCTTGGCGCTTTTGACCTCCGCCTTGCCACTCAGTCTTCGCTTGCGCCTGCTGGATTTCTTGCCCAGAAGATGGCTCTTTCCAGTTTGCTTGTGCATAAGCTTGCCTGTACCTGTGACCTTGAAGCGCTTCTTTGCTGCCTTTTTGGTCTTTGCTTTACCCACAACAATGTCTCCTTCATGGCGACGTATCAAATATCAACGGTGCGTGGCGGTTTGGGCTGTTCGCATCCGACTGGATGAACCTGAAGACGCGTCATCACCAGCGGTAACGCCGGTGAAACGCACGATCTCAACGCAGCCTGTGCCGCGATGACTGGATGCAGAAAAATAATAGCAAGCGGCGTGGAAGCTGCAATAGGCGGTCGGTGAGATACCCTGATCGGAACGCACCACACAGAACCGTGGCGCTGTAAAGCCGCTGCCTTAAACCGCCGCCAGAAAAGCCATGGCCTTCAGAGGTTTTTGCAGCCACTTCGGCAGTTGAACTGCTTGCTGGAGGTAGATCAGTCTTCGTCGGGCTGTTCCTCTTCCGGCTTGGGCTCCAGCAGCATGAGCATGCGGCGGCCTTCCATGTGCGGCGGTTCGGCAACATTCGCGTAATCCTGGCAGCCCTTGGCAAATTTGATGAGCTGCTGTTTGCCGATCTCCTTGTGCCGCAACTCCGGACCCCGGAAGATCACGTGGAACTGGACCTTATTGCCTTCTTTGAGGAATTTGAGCGCGTTACGGGTCTTGAAGTCAATGTCGTGCTGCTCGGTATTGGGGCGTACCCGTATGGCCTTGGTCTCCACGTTCTTGGACTTTTTCTGCGCTTCTTTCTGCTTCTTCTTCTGCTCGTACTTGAACTTGCCATAGTCCAGAAGGCGGCATACTGGCGGTTTGGCGTCTGGCGCGACTTCGATGACGTCAAGTCCCGTTTTCTTGGAATACTTCCGGGCCTCATCAATGCTGACGATACCAATCTGTTCGCCGTCCTGATCAATGAGACGAACTTTCTTGGCGCGAATGGCCTCGTTAACGCGATAGCCTTTTGACGCTATCGGGTATCACCTCTGCTGTTGTTTCATATAAGATTGCCCGGCCAATGAATGACCGGGAGCGTGACAAGATGGTAACGTAAACGCCCCACTGTGTCAAGGCACAAACGGTGCTTTTCAAAGTCGCGATAAACCCTTGCTGCTACGGGGCTCGCGCGTTATTGACCCGCGGATGCCGCCGCCTCTCTGACATCCCTCAG
>JBKHJK010000380.1:0-3690 GCA_046538215.1 Armatimonadota bacterium | reverse complement strand
GATGAGAGCCGCACAATGCGGTCATTGTTCACCACATTGTAGGTGTGGCGGGTCGTCGCCAGCGTCGGCTCGGACCAGCTCTCCCCTTCGTCATCACTTCGGCGAACGAACCCCCGGCACAGGCGGTATTCATGGTCCTTGCGAAGATAAAGCATCCCCAGCCCGCCGTCCTGGTAGCGGAAGAAGCTGACGGACATGACGTTGCAGCCGCCCTCGTTTTCGAGCATCACCTCATCTTCCTCAGTCCACGTCCGGCCGCCGTCGTTTGAATACCGAGCGGCGACAAAGGCTTCAGCGTCATCGGCAGAACCTCCGTAAAAATGCGTGTAGGCGAAAAGCAGGCACCCGTCATCCAGCCGGACGAACGCACCCTCGGAGTTGCGCGGATTATTGTCTGAAGGCGGCAGTTGCAGCGTGATTTGTGGTTCTGTGCTCATGGTCATCGCTCCCCTGGCTCAGGTTGTGCTACTCTGGCGACACATCTCCTTTTCCGTGCCTGAGCCAGCGTACCTGCATGCAGCAAGAATGCGGGGTATCTGCACTCAAAAGAAGAGGCCACAGCGCGGGGCTGTGACCTTTTATACGGTGCTTTCAATGCATCGCTTATTCCAGAATGTTGGCGAGCGTGTCCTTCCACGCGTGGCGCATGTCGTCCACATCAACCCGGACACTGGAATCGCCGTCGGTGATGGAGAGCGTGCCGTCTTCGGTGACTTCACCGATGCACACCGGCTCCAGGCCGTATTCGGCACAGGTTTCCTGCAGCTTTTCAGTGCACCCGTCGCGGACTTCCATCACGAAGCCGCCGGTTTCAGAAAATAGCCACCGGTCCAGCCGAAGATCGGTGTCAACGCCAGACAGATCCAATGCGACGCCCATTTGGCCGCGGCCGTAGCCGCCCAGGATCATCTCCGAGATAGCGACGAGCAGCCCGCCGTCGGAGATGTCACTGCAGGCAGCGATACAACAGTCATCAATGGCGTCGGTTACCGCGTAGATCATACTGCGATGCAGCTCGAAATCAGTCTTCGGGACATTGGCGCCGAGACCGAGGTTCAGGGCACGGTAATAAGCGCTGCCACCAAGCTCATCTTTGCGCGGCCCCAGCAAATAGAGCTTCTGGCCGGGCTTTTTGACCTGCATGGTTACGGCCTTCGAATAATCGTCCATCGTGCCCAGGCAGGCGATGATGGCCGAGGGCGAGACCGAGGCACCGGTGGCTGATTCGTTGTACAGCGACACGTTGCCGGAGATAATTGGGACCGGCGTGTCTTCGTGGCCCTTGAGCCAGATATTCTTCGCGGCCTCCGACACTCCGCGCACGCCTTCATCAAACTCCCAGAAGGCGCCCGTGTCTTCGGGGTTTCCAAAGTTGAGGCAGTCGGTCAGCGCCTGGGGCACCGCTCCGGTCGCCGCCACGTTTCGCATCGCCTCGGCGACGGCGTCTGCACCCGCCCAGTACGGGGAGATATCGCCATAGAAGGGGTTGCCATCCACGGCCAGGGCAAAGGCGGCGTTGGTGTCCTCGAGCGGCTTCATGACCCCGGCTCCGGCCTCACCCGGGCGGATGACGGCATTGCCCTGCACCTCGCAGTCGTACGCGCGGAAGATGTACGCCCGTGAGCAGATATTTTCGTCGGCCAGCACCTCCAGCAGCGTCTCGCCGATGTCGGGCATGTCAAACTCCGGCTCTTCACCCTCGTACGCTTCGGGCTCGGCCTGCCGGTCGTAGGAGATACCGGCGGTGACTTGTTCGATGGGACATTCGGCGACGATTTTGTCCTCGTACTTCAGGACATATTTGTTCTCTGTTGTGATGTCGCCGATGACGGCGGCACAGGCGCCCTCATAGACATTCGGCAGGTCCCAGTCCTCGTTATAGATCTTCAGAACCTCATCGGCGAAGTGTTCGGGGACGGCCAGCAGATACCGCTCCTGCGTTTCCGCGCAGGTGATGGTCTCCGGCAACATGTGTGGGAGGGCGACATTGACTCTGTCGAGATCAATCTCCACACCGAATCCGCCGGCTTCAGGAAGCTCGGAGGTTCCGCAGGCGATACCCCCGCCGCCGATGTCTTTGATGCCGATGGCGATACCCTTTTCCCGGGCGGCCTCGCGGACGGCTTCGTTGGCCTTCCGCATCGCCAGCACGTTCTTGAGGAACGGATCATCAACCTGCACGGCGCCACGATCTTCGGCCTGCTCTTGTTCGTCGAGAATCTTGGAGGCGAAGGCGCTGCCGCCGAAGCCGGAATCATCAGTCGGCTTGCCCACGATAATCATGACATACGGCTCATCTGCGGCCTCGGGCGGCACTGCACTGTGGGTAATGTCATCCTCGGCGACGATCCCCACAGCCACGACGTTAACCAGGCAGTTGTCGTCAAAGGTATTATGGAAATAAACGTCCCCGGCGAGGTTGGGAACCCCCAGGGCGTTGCCGTACTGCCAGATGCCCTCCACCACGCCGTCAACAATCCACTTCGTGCGCTCGGCGTTTTCACCATTGGGATCGCCGAAGCGGAGGGGATCTGCTGTCGCAATCACCCGGGCGCCCATACAGTCAACATCGCGAACGATGCCGCCGATGCCGGTCGCGGCACCCTCACGGGGCAGCACCTGGCTCGGGTGGTTGTGGCTTTCGTGGGCGATGACGAGGCCGTAGCGGGTGCCGTCGGATTCGGTGAAAAAGACAATCCCGGCGTCCTCTTCGGGCCCCAGCATCACGTTTGGGCCGGTGGTGTGCAGGTACTTGTTGAGCACCTTTTTGGAGCTCTTATACGAGCAGTGCTCGCTCCACTCCACATTGAAAATATGCATTTCGGTGATGGTCGGGTCGCGGCCCAGAAAATCGGCGATCCTGCGGGCCTCGTCCACCGTCAGGCCGACACCGTTTTCGTCCATGAACTGTCGGAGCTCTTCGTCAGTGCTGTTGGACACGGGAAGCCGTCTGTCATCAAGCTGCATAATCGGTTCTCCTCTAATCCTGCGAAGCAGATCAGTGACGTGCGTCGAAGGGGCCTGCACCCGCTATTATATATCCGTCCGCATCGAGTTGAAAGGGCGTGGGCTGAATAGGACGCGCAACCGGGATGGGACAGTGTCAGGGAAGGCTGAAAGCGGATCGTGTCTGTGCTGCTACTGGTCGGAAGCCCCTTCATCAGCCCCGTCGTTTCGGGCGATGAGGAAAAACGGCTGATCGTCCCACGCCCCCACCAGATAGGCCTCCAGCGCCTGGCTCGGGTCTGTGAGCCAGAGCTTGACGGGCAGGGAGACGGTCTCGCCCGCTGCGACCTCCTCGAGCTGCAGCCGTGCCGGAGCCGCCCGACATCCGGGAGGAAGCTGCAGGCGTATTGCGGCGCTCAAAAGCGGCTGATCGGAGCTGTTTTGCAGTCTCACTTTCAGCGTGCCCGGTTCATCTCTATCTTCAGGCGGGGCTGTCTTTAGGCTCATCTGCACCCCCGACAGGTCGCTGATGAGTGCTGAATACTCCGAAACGATCCGCTCGATCCGCTCTTTCTTTTGTTCTTTCGCCCGGCGGACTCGGAGGGCGATAGCAAGCTGTGAGATGATACCTGTGGTTATCTGTTCGGGCTGTTTTGAGAGTGTGTGTGAGGCCGTGGCAATCCGGCGGAGCGCTGCATCATACGCCTCCATGCGTATCTCGGTGACGCCCAGCTTCGGCGGGAG
>JBKHJK010000379.1:0-3698 GCA_046538215.1 Armatimonadota bacterium | reverse complement strand
CGTCGCCACCTGCGATTTGTAACGACAAACGACCAAATCGCAGGCCGAGCCACGGGGATCTTTGATTGGTGCATATCAAACTCCAAAGGCTCCCCGAGCCACAGAGTCAAAGATGTAAGGCAGGGCCCAGGGGGCGATGTATTCGCATTTCTGTGAGTGCAAAGTTTTTGTGAAACACTGTTGCGGACGAACGCAAATCCAGAGCCGGGCCACGGATTCTTTTGGGTCGATACGGGCATGCTTTCGGGCCTATCGGTTTTTGTGATGCACTGTTGGTTGGCGTGTGCCAAAACCCCCGGGCTTACAGGTCTCCGTACAGCGGGATGATGGCGCCGTTCATCTCGCCGCCGATATCGGTGGCAAGAAGCACCATCACATCGGCGATCTTGGCAGGGGCTATCCACTTGCTGTAATCCGCATTTTTCATATACTTGCGGTTAAAGCTGGTGTCAATGATGCCGGGGCGCACGGAAACCACCGAAACACCTGTTCCTTTGACCTCTTCGCCGATGCACCCGGTCAGTGCATCCACACCGGCTTTGGACACTGCGTACGCGCCCGTCTTCTCTGGCAGGTCCCCGGCGAGTTTCGAAGAGACATTCACGATCCGGCCCCAGTCCTGCTGCAGCATATATGTCAGCACATATTTACAGCACAAAAATGCTGATTTGAGGTTCAGGTCCATCATGTGCTCCCAGGTGTCCAGGGGTGTTTGGGCGACACTTTTGCCTCCCGCCCATCCCCCGGCGATGTTCAGAAGGACGTCCGGGCCACCGAGCTCCTCGTGCACCTGCTTTATGAACGCTTCGACCTGCTGTTCATCGGTGACATCGCACTGCATCGTCAGTGGCTCTACACCCGGTATTTTTCCGCTCAATGCGTCCATCTTCTCCTGGCTGTGATAGGCCAGGGCGAGTGTATGGCCGGCTTCAGCAAATCTCTGTGTGACGACGCTGCCGAGATTCCCGGTCGCGCCGGTGATAACGACAACCTTTTCGTCAGCATCCATCTGATGTTCCCTCCCGGGTGGCGATGAGCTGTATGATTTCGTGCTCGTGGTCGGCTCCATGCGAGGTATCAAACACGCGCTTTTGGTCACAGTGCGTGATCCGTAGTGTATGAAACAGGTGACAAAAACCCTTCTTCGTGAAGTACGTCCGCGTCACGGGGGCAAACTCGCTCTGCCGCGGATCACTGGAGGCGAAGGCCACTGCGTACAGCCATCCATCCGGCTTCAGCAGCCGGGCGATGGTGTCGGCGAGGGATTGTGCTTCTTCACGGGTGACGTGGCACAGCACGGTATCGGCCACGACCAGGTCGTATGGGCCCAGATCGGGGGAAATATCCTGCACGGCACATACGCGTGGGGTGATATCCAATCCCCGGGTGGTTGTCACCTGTTGCAGCCGCTCAATAGCCGGGGTGCACACATCCAGTGCATCCACCTGAAGACCGTTTTCCGCCAGAAAAATACTGTTGCGGCCATCTCCTGCGCCAATGTCCAGTGCCCGTCCCGTAATACTTGAGGTGGTGATGAAATCGTGCAGCAGCCGGTGCGGAATGGTGCCAAACACATCTGTGCGAGTGCTGTAGGCGGATTCGTACTCGGCAATCACGACGGTTCCTCCATCGGGCGCATATCTATGCATCTACGGCATACTGACAGGCGGAGAAAACTGGTGTGATGCGCTCCCTGGAGGTGCGGACGCCTCCCGTGGAGATTTCTGCGCCTGCGTGGAGGAATCGACGTTGAGTGACAGATGACAGTTCACAAAAGTCACGGCCTCACGGTGTGTTCGGGACGGCTGTGGCGGTGACGGGTGTCACACCGACCGCCCGGGCTGCTGTCTCTTGCTGGTCACGACACGAACATGTCGTGCCTGTCAGGACCTCCTGGATCAGTCCGTCTGTTCTACTGATACGGCGCCCGTCCAGCGCACAATATTTTCTCCCTTATGTTCGCTGTGGGGATGGTACTGGTAGCTGACGGTGCCGGTTTCGGCGTCGAACTCAAAGCCCGGGTCCTCGACCGTCTCAATCCTGGTTCCCGTCTCCACTTTCTGCACTGACTTCACATGATACCCGTGGCTGTAGCCGTCCCCGTGGTCGAGCACGATCACGGTTCCGGGGGCCGGTCCGGGATCGCTCCAGTCGGCGTCAACCACCAGCGCCCCGCCACTGTCACCGCGCTCCACGCCGGTCAGGGATGCGGTACGAGGCTCTCCGGCGTCAACGAAGAAATCACCGTATCCCACCCACCCGAGAGCATAGGCTTCTGCGGGCTCCCCGGTAGAATCGATCCGAATCCGGCAGAAGGGGCCATTCATGGAAAAGGACTGGCCCTCGAATTCGCCGCTGAGATCCACCGCATTGAGGCCAATGAGGTCGGTGAAGGCGTCTGTTTGCACCACCAGCGCCGTGCCCGCGCCATCCGTGTCGGCGAGGGTGACGGAGGATATCGCAGGAGTGCCCTGCACCGGTTCGATGATCGAGACGAATTCGCTCGCTGCATCATCCGGGGTTCTCCGCAGCATGACGTAGGGTCGTTCGAAGCTGACGACGGCGCGGTCGTCGTTCTGCGCGTGGCGGATCTGTGGATTGCGCCCGGCGTACAGCTCATCCCCCGCTCGTATGACGGTGAAGATAGTGGTTGACAGGTCGGATTCTTCAAAATCGAAGGTGGCGGCGTGGACGCCCGCCTGCGGCTGTGCCATCACGGTGTCGCGCAAAAAGCCGTAGCCGTATGCTCGCTTGCGGGCCCAGCTCGAGTGGTGCTCACCCTCCGGTGGCGTCCATTCCATCCCCTCCGGAAGCATGCTTTCGACGGGGGTGGTGGTAAGCGCACCCTCATCGAACATTATCGCCTGCGGGTCATCAGCGCTGCCGTGAAGGAAGTAGTCGTGCTGGCTGCCGCCGGAGACAATGAAGTCGTCCACAATATACGCAGAGGTATCATCAAGCGCCACCACCGCAATCATCCGCTCATAGCGCTCGACCAACTCGGGATACACCTGCGGGTTGCGGACCTTGAGCACCTGATTGTGCGGGTCCCGGGCGTCGAAGAAGACCAGGGCACCGTCGGACTGCGGGTTGCTGCCAGCGTACTGATTTTCATAGTCCACTACAACCGTGTTGTGGCTTGCGGTCGCCAGCGTCCAGGGGCGGAATTTTGTGTGCGTGTAGCCAATATCCGACAGCATCTCTTTGCCGTTCGCGAAGGTGAGCATGCTGAGGCCGTCGTAATGGATATGTCCGTATCCGCCTGACCAGGTCATGTTCACCTGCATCTGCCGGTCGCCCTCGCCGCGGCCGAGTATGGCATGCCCGAGTGCGGGAAGCAGTGTGGGTCGGGAGGCATCAACACTCCCGTACGTGCTTGTGGCCCACGTGTCGTGCACGGGAACCAGGCGTCCATTCGGGAGGCGCATCTCCTTCAGCGCCGCAATCACGCGCGAGACCACGGGGATATCCGCGCGGAGGTTGAGGTTCTCGAAGTGCTCGCCGGTGTCGGGATGCGTGTAGCCCTCGGGATCTGAATAGCCCTCGGTGACGTCAAAGACGCGGTCCAGGCCGCCGATGACCTGCCGGTGATACGACGGCGCCCCTTCTTTCCACGCACCGTCGTAGTAGAACTGCTCGGAGGTGAACCGCCGTAGGCGGCTGACAACTTCATGCACGTACTGCGGCTGCTGCAGGAC
>JBKHJK010000378.1:0-3706 GCA_046538215.1 Armatimonadota bacterium | reverse complement strand
CATACGGCCCCTGCACTCCGCATTTGTGCGGGCCGGATTTCTTGCGGACACGGGCGAATAGTGCTATAATATGAAAGCATAACAGGGCAACGCCGGAAATACTGGCGTGTCTTCAGGACGGGTATTACACGGTCGCGGGACATTCCGGGGCCGCTTTGATTGCAGGTGAATGACACATGAAAACAGATATTCATCCCGAATACATGGAATGCACGGTGCGCTGTGCGTGCGGTGAAGAGTTCACAACGCGTTCCACAAAGCCGGAGATCCGGGTGGACGTGTGCAGCCAATGCCACCCGTTTTACACCGGACAGCAGAAAATGGTGGATACCGAGGGGCGTGTTGACAAGTTCATCAAGCGCTACGGCCTGCAGGAACGCTATAAGGACTACGACCAGGAAGAGCAGAAGGCGAAGGTCGAAGAGGCCAGGGCGGCACTGAAGGCCGAACGGGACCAGCGTTCCCAGGAGATGCAGGAAGAAGCTGAAGCCGAGGCCGAGGCCGCAGCGGAAGCCACCGAGACGGCTGAAGAGGCCGACGTGGCGGAAGTGGCCGAAGACGCCGGGGAGCCCGAAGACGAGGCGGAGTAATCTACATCCCGCCGTCGTGCAAACGCATTCAATGACTTGAGCACCAGCCCAGGCCGCCGCGGCCTGGGTCGTTGGTGATAGGCAGGCTCGTGATGAGTGACCAGGAACATTACTACGGTGGACAGGCCATCCTCGAAGGTGTGATGATGCGGGGGCAGAACGAATGGGCCGCCGCGGTGCGCCGCGAGGATGACAGGATCGTTGTGACAAAACACCCCACCGGTGATTTCGCCGATCGGCACGCATGGGCGAAATGGCCTCTTATCCGGGGCAATGTCGCTCTCGTTGATACCCTTGGGCTCGGCATCAGATCGCTCATCTTCTCCTTCAACGTCCTCGTCGAAGAGCAGCAGGAAAAGGAAAACTCAACGGATAACCCCGGCCAGACAGCCGCCGAATCCGCGGATACCCCAAATCCGGTTACGAAAGCATCTGACAGACCACAGTCCGATTCACAACCTGCACAGCAGCCGGAGGACAGCGACCGCATCCAGGTTGGCGCCGACGAAAAGAAGCAGTCGTCGTCGGGATGGATGGTGTGGCTCAGTCTCATCCCGGCATTCGCAATAGGTATCGGGCTCTTTGTCCTGCTGCCGGCGTGGGTTCCGGACCTGTTCAACACCCGGCTCAGCGAACTGGGGTTGAACCTGGTGGAAGCCGTTGCCCGTATTGCCGCAATTTTGGGATACATCATCGTTATCTCGTTCATGCCCGATATACGGCGCGTCTTCCAGTATCATGGCGCCGAACACACTGTCATCAACTGCTTTGAGGCCGGCGAGAGGGTCAATACCGACACCTGCAGCCGCTACGGACCGCTGCATCCGCGGTGTGGCACGACCTTCCTGCTGATGTTCGTGGTGGTGAAGCTGCTGCTGAACGCGCCACTGGGATGGCCCGAACCGCTGTTGCGGATGGGCCTGAGACTGCTGATGGTCATTCCGGCGGCGGCAATTTCGTACGAAATCCTCCGTTTCGCCGGCAGACGCAGAGACACGTGGTTTGGCCGGCTGATGTCATATCCGGGCCTGTGGACGCAGAAGCTGACGACGCGGCAGCCGAATGAGAAACAGCTTGAAACCGCCATCTACGCTCTGGCAGCGGTTGCAGAGGAAGTTGATCTGCCCGAAGACCTACCTGAGCCGCACTGGGCCGATATTGACGGGGTTATCGAAACTGCAGAGCAGCCTGCAGCAGACGCCGAAAAACAACCAGCAGAAGAGCCTGTATAATTATGGATATTAAACCGGCACTCGAAAATTTGCGTGACGAGTTTGCGGAGATCGAAACACAGCTCAGCGACCCGGATGTGATCGCCAACCAGAATAAATTCCGGGAGCTGTCGAAGCGCCATTCGAATCTCCAGCCTCTTCTGGAGGCGTATGAGCGGTACCTGGAGGCTCAGCAGCAAAAGGATGAGGCTGCAGCACTACTGGAGGATACGAAAGACCAGGAGATGCGCGAATATCTGCGGGCCGAGATGAACGAGGCAGATGAAGCCCTGGAGACCCTCCACGACCGCATTGTGCGAATGCTTCTGCCCAAGGATCCGGACGACGAAAAAGACGTGGTGGTGGAGATCCGCTCGGGTACCGGTGGCGAAGAAGCCGCCCTGTTCGCCGCCGATCTTTTCACCATGTACAGCCGCTGGGCCGAGCGCCATGGCTATAAGACCGAGCTCATGGATGAAGCGGAATCAGATATGGGCGGTTACAACCGGGTGACCTTTACTGTATCCGGGGATGATATTCACGGGAAGCTGCGGTTCGAAAGCGGCGTTCACCGCGTCCAGCGTGTCCCGGAAACTGAATCGCAGGGTCGGATTCACACATCCGCGGCAACCGTGGTCGTTCTTCCGGAGGCCGAGGATATAGATATCCACATTGACCCGTCGGATATTACCATGGAGACCTTCCGCGCCGGTGGGCCGGGCGGGCAGCACATGCAGAAAAACGACACCGCCGTCCGCATCACCCACGAGCCGACGGGTATCACCGTGTCTTCGACCAACCAGCGCTCCCAGCACCAGAACCGCGAACGGGCGATGGATATCCTGCGTTCGAAGCTGTACGACAGGGAGCGGCAGAAGCGGCAGGAGGAGGTCGCCGAGGCGCGGAAATCGAGCGTGAAAAGCGGCGATCGGAGCGAAAAGATCCGCACCTACAATTTCCCCCAGGACCGGCTGACCGACCACCGCATCGGCATGACACTCCACAACCTGCCGGCGATCATGGCGGGGGAAATTGACGATCTGCTGGAGGCGCTGGCAGAGGCTGAGTACCAGGAGCGCCTCGAGGCGGCCGAAGCGGCGGATGGTGCAGCTATCGGCGGGTGAAACCATGGCCAGCCGCTGGCAAAACCCGCCGTCTAACCCCATTAAGGACCTCATTGACGAGGCCGAAGAAGCGTTCAAAGCGGCCGGTTTCGACGTCCCCCGCTTTCAGGCCCGTGTGATCATGGCCCACATCCTCGGTATTGACATTGGCACCATGGCCTCGGAGGCAAAACGCGAGATCACCCCCCACCAGGTCCGGGCATTCCGCCATCTTGTGGCACAGCGCGCCAACCACATGCCCCTAAACTACGTTCTGGGGAACGTCGAGTTCATGGGCCTGACATTTCTGTGCGATTCCCGGGCGCTGTCTCCCCGGCAGGAAACCGAGCTGCTGGCGGAAATGATGGTCGAGCGGGTCCAGAGGGACGACTACCGCGACGGCATCGCCCTGGATATCGGCTGTGGGAGCGGTGTGCTTGGTCTCACTCTGGCGCATTTCGCCCCCTCACTGCACGTGATGGGCTCCGATATTTCGTTCGACGCCCTTCAACTCTTCTGTGAAAACGCCCGCCGGCTTGGATTGACCCACCGCGTCACCGCCGTCCAGGGCCGCTACATTGACTGGCTGTGGCACCATCACAGCGACCGCATCGCCTACATCATCAGCAACCCTCCGTATGTGCGGCCTGATGAGTACGATGACCTCGCACCGGAGATCACCCAATACGAGCCCAAAGAGGCCCTCATCAGCCACACCGACGACGGCCTGGGCGCGTACTGGGAGATCGCCATGCGGCTGGATATTTTCCAGAGGCTGCGTATCGTCGCCTTTGAAATCGGC
>JBKHJK010000377.1:0-3741 GCA_046538215.1 Armatimonadota bacterium | reverse complement strand
GCGCAACAAGCGCAGCGAACGCTTTCGCATCAGACTCACCAACGCCGATGTCAGGGCCCTGCTGGAGGAGGCCGGAAGCATTCAAGGGGTCAGCAACCCCCACATCTATTGTGGTGAGGGGCGCGTGGTGGTCACCGGAAAAGCTGAATATGGCGGGCGTGACTGGAATTTGCAGGCCGCTATGGGCCTCCAGGCTCACAACGGCGGGCTGCGGGCCTCACTCATGGATCTGAAGGTCGGCTCGATGAATGCACCGGCGGAGCTCAGGGATGAGGTGCAGAAACAGCTTGAGCGCAATGTGTCCAAACAGACGCCCGAGAAGACGGGACTTTACATCGAGAGTATCTCCATCCACCCGGGCTACGCCATCATCAGCGGCTACACCACCGGCAGATAGGTGAGCGAGATGTCTCAGAATGACGATTTTCAGCACTACTTCACCACCGACCCGGACGTGCCCTCGGATCCCCGGATCCTGCGGGTGAAGCTGAGGGGACACCGGATAGAGCTGTGGACCGACACCGGTGTCTTTTCATGCGAAAGGGTTGATACAGGGACGAAGGCGCTGATCAAAGCCATGCGGATTGAACCCGACGAGGATGTGCTGGACTGGGGGGCGGGCTATGGCGTCATCGGGATTGTTGCCGCGCTGATGGAGCCGACGTGCCGTGTGACGATGGTGGAGATGAACCAGAGAGCCGCCGACCTCGCAGAGCGCAATATCGAGCGAAACGCCGTCAAAAACGCCACGGTGATCGCCGGCGAGGCCCCGGATGTGCTGCAGGACCGGCGGTTTGACAGGATTCTGTGCAATGCGCCCGTCAGTCGCGGGCGGCAGGTGGTGCTGGACATGATCAGCGATTCTCGCGCCCGCCTGCGTCCCGGTGGCGAACTGTGGACCGTCATCCACACCCGCAGGGGCGCAAAGCGATATATCCGGACCCTCGAAGAAACATTTGCCGAAGCGTGGACCGAAACGATCACCGGCGGCTACCGTGTGCTGGTGGGGAGAAAAGCTGAAACTGAGGAGATATGATGACATCACGTGAGCGCATCAACCTGGCGCTGGATCACCGGGAGGCCGACCGCATCGCCCGCCATGACTCCCCCTGGCGCACGACGGTGCAACGGTGGCACGAGGAGGGACTGCCCGAAGGGGTTTCGCCCGCGGAGTATTTTGGCTACGAGATGCGGGGTGCGGGAGCGGACCTGACCTTCGGCTTCGACGTCGAGGTCCTCGAAGAAACCGGGGAATATATCATCGAGCGTAACAAACAGGGTGCCATCCGCAGAAACTGGAAGCATGCAACATCCACACCTGAATGTCTTGAGTTCACCATCACCGACCGACAGACGTGGGACAGGCACAACGACCGGCTGGAAGTCACCGAAGACCGGATAGACTGGGACATCCTGGAGCGGTTCAACGAGGACCGTGAGGCCGGATACTGGTGTCCGTACCGCTCGGCGTTGGGCTATGACAAGACGCAGGGAATCGTGGGCAGTGAGAATCTGTTGATGTCTATGGTTACAGATCCGGACTGGTGCAGGGAGATGTTTATGACCAGCGCCCGGATGATCTGCGAGGCGGCCCAAATCATGATGGACGGCGGCTTTTTATTCGACGGCGCCTTCATCTACGACGACATGGGCTACCGCAACGGCCTGCTTTTTTCGCCCGAAATCTATAGAAGCCAGCTCAAAGACGCCCACGCAATGGTCTGTGACTTTTTCCACGAGCGCGGCGGCAAAGTGATTCTGCACAGCTGCGGGTGTGTGAAGGAGCTTATGCCCGATATTATCGAGGCCGGTGTTGACTGCCTCCAGCCGCTGGAGGTGAAGGCCGGCATGGACGTGGTGCAGCTGAAGGAGATGTACGGAGACGATATCGCCTTCATGGGCGGTATTGACGTGCGGGCGATGGCAGACCCGGACCCTGCGGCCATCGAAGAAGAAATACGCACGAAGATACCGGTCGCCAGAGAAAACGGCGGATATATCTATCACTCCGACCATTCGGTCCCCGACAATGTGAGCTTCGACAGATACTGTTATGTCATGGAGCTGGTGGAAGAATACGGTCAATATTAACCCGCCAGCGCCGCTTTTAAGCCCGCTCGTCAGCGTTCCAAAGGTTTGACCTTTGGACCCCGGATTGCTATACTTTTTTAGTATAGACAGCTTCTCTGAGTTCCCTGTGAGTGGCTGTAAATGAGCAGTCAAAGGTGAGAGCACCGAATACATGGAGGATACATCAGAGGACGTCGCCGCACGGGCGTCCGATTATTTTCAGCGCAGTAAGCCACCGCCAATCCTCACACAGGCACCAGGACGAGTGAATCTTATCGGAGGCCACACAGATTACAATGGTGGCCTCGTTTTGCCGATAGCGGTTGACCTGGGAACCTACATCGCGGCCTATCCACGTTCTGACAGCATGTGCGTGCTTTACACCGAGAAGCTGGACGACGAGGCGTCGGTGGATCTGGAGGATATAAAGAGGCAAAGCGCCTGGTCGGATTATGTGACCGGAGTCGCCCGGGAGCTTCGCGATCGTGAGTATCCCGTCTGCGGCATGGACGCCTACATCTACAGCACGGTGCCGGTGGGTGGTGGCCTGTCGTCGTCGGCTGCACTGGAGGTCTCCGCGTGCCTGATGTGGGAGGCCGCCGGGGGCTACAGCCTGCAGCCGGAGGTACGCGCGCGGCTGTGCCAGCGTGCCGAAAACGATTTTGTGGGTATGCACTGCGGCCTGATGGACCAGCTCACCGCATGTATCGCCCGCGAAGGGTACGCGGCATGCATTGACTTTTCTGACACAAGCGTGCACGAAGTCGAACTCACGGCGTCAGTGTATTTCATGGTCTGCGACACCAACCGGCCGCGGGATATGATGGAATCTGCGTACAACGAGATACGCGAGGAATGTGAGACGGCGGCCGCCACGATGGGCGTCGAGTATCTTTCAGAGCTTTCAGAAGATGACCTGCCGCGGGCCGAAGAACTGCTGACAGACAGGCAGTTCAAGCGCGTCCGGCACGTTGTGACAGAAAACCAGCGTGTGAGAGAGGCCGCTGCGGCATTGGCCGCGGACGACCCGGTCACCTGCGGTCGGCTTTTGAACCAGTCTCATGCCAGCCTCCGGGACCATTACCGGGTAAGCTGCTTTGAGCTGGAGGCCATGCACGCGGGGTGTAACAGCATGGAGGAATGTTACGGCGCCCGCATGGTCGGCGGCGGCTTCGGCGGCTGTGTGCTGGCGCTGATGGATGTAAACACCCCGGCCCAGGCTGTCTCAGCAGTCGCCGGGATATACCGGGGAGAGACCGGTTTGAATCCCGCCATGCAGATCGTTCACAGCGCCGGCGGCGGAAGGATACTGCGGGCGCCGTAGTCTCGTTTCAAACACCATCATCATGGCAGCCACCACAGCATAAAGAGGCGTCAGTGTGTACCTGAAAAAGCTTCAGATGCGCGGTTTCAAAAGCTTTGCTGATAATACCGAACTCGAATTCGGCCCCGGCATCACGGCTGTGGTCGGACCCAACGGTGTGGGGAAGAGCAATATCAGCGACGCCGTACTGTGGGCGATGGGCGAGCAGAGCTACAAGACGCTGCGTTCCACCAGTTCACAGGACCTCATCTTTGCCGGGAGTGACGATCGCCGCCCTCTTTCGATGGCCGAGGTGTCGCTGAACTTCGAAAACAGCGACGGCCGGCTGCCGACCGAATACTCCGAAG
>JBKHJK010000376.1:0-3743 GCA_046538215.1 Armatimonadota bacterium | reverse complement strand
CACTTGCCCCGGCCTGCAGTGTTTTCGGTCCTTCAGGCTGCCTCGCCCATGCGGCAAGGTCCGTATATGACCGCACCATGAGCTGGATACGATAGCCGCCGGAGGTCGTGCCGCCCTCGAGAATATTTGCGCCGTATTGATAGTATGCATCCAGGTGCATCCACCAGCTCACACCGATACCCAAAAGCACCGCCGCCAGCATCAGCCACACCATGTGGTTCAGCTTGATCTTTACCTCCCCCGAAATCTTGAACGATTCCAGCGGGAAGGCGATGAGCTGGGGCAGATACCCCCGGCACATGTAAAAAACACTCGAAAGCAGCGTGAGGCTCCGGAAGCCCCCACCCGTCTGCAGGCGGCGGGTGCCGAGGAAGTTGATCAGCATATCCCGCTCCTGCCGCAGGGGCCGGATCCAGTTGTGGGGGAAGCCCGATTCCGCACGCACGCGGGCGTACGACAGGGCGTAGGCGAACATCAGCCCGAAGAAGCCAAGCAGGATGAGCCAGTTCATTCCCGCCATGCGCCAGAAGATGATCATGGCGAGGATGCTGACGATGGTTGCGGCCGGAAGCATCCGGCTGCCTCCCCCGCGTCCTGACAGGCGCCCGAAGACCGCGGCAATCCGCCTGCGTGCGCCGTAAATAAGCACCAGGGCCATGGCCAGAAAAGCGCCGCCGCCCTGGTTATCGCGGTACGGAAACTGCGGCAGCGTGTAGCCCATCAGCGCCGAGCCAAGCGACAGGCCCTTCAGATAAATCAGGTAGAAAAAGACGCTTGAAAAAAGAATCTCCGTGGGCATCAGGTAGCCGAGGCCGAACATGAAGGGGCGGTAGGCGAGCTGCAGCGGCTGCAGAGAACTCAGCGGCCATTCTGGCAGAAGTGCTCCGAGGTCAGTCCGCAGTCCCAGTGCCGCGACGGAGGGGTTGAAGGCATTGGCGATGTTCAGCACGTGATGGGCGCAGACCAGGCCGAAGCCCACCCAGAAAACGCTGTCGGTCCATATCCCCTCATAATCACTTTGCTCACCCGCAAGCATGAGGGGAAGTTCGGCCAGCGGATAGGTCAAATACTCGTCCTGCTCCCACACCGGCCGGAAGATCAGCGCCAGGCAAATCAGCAGGCCGAAGAAGGCTACAAAGAAGCCCAGCCACGCCGCCAGCGGACCCAGCCACGCCTCCCACGGGACCGCCCCGGTGGCCGAACCCTCGAAATATTCCCGGATCACCTCCGGGTCTTTTGGCGCAAACCAGTCCGGAATGTGCTGGTGAAACTGGCTCCAGTTGTTATCCGGTGTGGCAAAGTAGAAAAGACTCGGAAGTGACGGAAGGAAGAACCGCATCGCGCCACCGGACGTCAGCGCAACAGCGAGTGTGAGGAAGCAGTAAATGCCGATGATCTGCTTTTTGTCAAACCCGACATGACGGATGACCGGAAGCGCCGCCAGAAGAAGGACCAGTACCGCCAGGGCAGGCACCGGCGGAACCGCCATCGCTACCTGCGAGGCCAGAGTAATCAAAGCGCCCTGCCGAACCCACAGGTTCGCCAGCACCAGAAATATGAACCCGACGGCCAGCACACGCACCGCTGATGCAGCGAGGTTTCTTCGGCCTTCCGTGGCACTCATGGATATCTCTGAACACTATTCCCCAAAGGCCCCCATGAGACCTTCGCAGCAGGTCCCAATCGCTTCCTACTGTCCTCCGCGCACATACCTCCGCAGGTTCATCGCGTTTTCAACCGCCAAGCCGTGAGCATCGTTGTTGAAGAAGGCGTACACATCCAGACCGTCGGAAAGATAGTCCTGAATGTGCTGTGCCGATGCACTCAGAGCCTGTGGTGAATAGCAGCCGTCGGGGCCGCCGTGGAAACGAACATATATCCAGTCAGCCGTGATTTGGCGCGGGTGGTCCTCAATTTTGTCGTGGATACACAGCGCAGCGCGGTGCTCGCGAAGAATCTCGTAAATCTCATCACACAGCCAGCCCGGGTCACGAAACTCCACCGCCCACCGCGTATCGGAGGGGGTTTCAGCCAAAAAGCTATTCAGCCGACCGGGATCAGCGTACCAGTTCGGGGGGAGCTGCAGCAGTATCGGCCCCAGCTTCTCGTGCAGGTGTGTGGCCCGCTCCATGAACGTGTTAATGGTGCCCTGAGGGTCCTTCAGCTTCTTCATGTGCGAGCCGTAGCGGCTGAACTTCAGCACATAGAGGAAACCCTCCGGCGCCCGGTCGTACCAGTCATCAAAGGTGGAAATCTCCGGAAGGCCATAGAAGGTGTTGTTGATCTCGCAGGTGTCAAAATGCTTCGCGTAATGGCCGAACCATTCGTCCTTCGCGATATCCTCTGGATAAAAGACGCCGGCCCAGTGGTCGTACTGGTACCCGGCTGTCCCCACGCGAAACCCGCACATTCAAGGCACCCTTCACCTACAGGACACAAACTTCAATACAGTCGCGTGATTACAAGAAGTGTTGGTGGGCCGGTCGCCACTCCATAGCTGCAGTCGGCCTTCACAGCCATTCCTCCTCTGTCACTGCCTTTGAGCGTCTGCCGCCGTCGCAGTCGTGATGGGAGGGTTGAGGCGTTTCAGGAGTCCTGGCCGATCCATTCCGCCACATGGTTGTGGTAGATGGAATTGACTTTCCAGATCACCGGCTGAATGCGGCGGGCCGTGCGCTTGAGGATACTGCGCCACGAATAAAACCGCTGGTGAATCCACTTCAGCCCTTCTTCGAGGGTGTCACAATTGATGCCCTCTCCACGTGGTATGAAGGTTGCATGCGAGCCACTAAACCGGCTCCAGTCATCTTCGATGATTCTGTCTTCTTCCAGCAGCTCTCGGTACAGCTCCGTTCCCGGGAAGGGGGTGAGGATTGAAAATTGGCCTACATCGATGCTGGCATTTTCTGCAAATTCGACTGTGCGCTTAAAGACGTCCCGGTCGTCACCGTCGAGCCCGAACATAAAGCTTCCCACCACGGCGATGCCGTGATCATGGAGGCGGTCAATCAGTTCTCCGTATTTCTCGACAATGTTATGGGTCTTGCCCATCTTCGCAAGCTGTGTCGGCGAGATGCTCTCCAGCCCCACAAAGAGGCCCTTGCATCCTGCTTTAGCCGCCTGCGTAATCAGCTCCGGCGTCTTCAGCATGGTGGCGGATGCCTGGCTGAGGAAGCTCTTCTTGACATCTGCCAGCCGCTCAAAGAGCTTTCGAGCATACGACGGATGGCCCATGATGTTGTCATCTACCAGCACGACCGGTTCGCCGTCGAACTCCGCCATCTCCCGGACTACATCATCAAGAGGACGGGTGCGGTATGTGTGGCCGAAAAAGGAAGTCACCGAGCAGAACGAACAGGCAAATGGACATCCCCGGCTGGCCTGCATGGTGTATTTGGCAACGTAATTGTCCTCATCAATCAGATCCCGGCGGGCCGGAGGTATCTCCGATGGATCAGGGTATTCGTCATGCTCATAGACCGGCTGCATCTCGTTTTTCTCAAAATCATCCAGTAGGCGCGGCCACAATCGTTCCGCCTCGCCGACCACAACAGAATCCACGTGTTCGAGCGCCTCTTCGGGAAGTGCGGAGGCGTGCATGCCGCCCATCACGACCGGGACGCCTTTACGCTGGAAGCTGTCGGCGATTTCGTATGCTCTCGGCGCACCGGCAGTCAGGGCGGTAAGAGCGACCAGGTCAGGCTCCATGTCGAGATCCACGGCTTCAATGCTGTCATCAATCA
>JBKHJK010000375.1:0-3749 GCA_046538215.1 Armatimonadota bacterium | reverse complement strand
GAAGCAAGCTGTGCAAAAGACAATTCCACAGCTTCGCCGTCTGCAACATCGTTGCGAGCCCGATACTGGAGCATGCCAAGCAGTAGGCGCACTTCCACGCAACTCACATTCAGCAGCAGATTGAGCACGCGGTCTGGAATAAAGAGGCCTCCCTCAGAATTGCTCATTTCAAAGCGCCTCCGTTTGCAGCCAAAAAATCCTGACAGTGCCCATTTGCATCCGCTCGAGCCAAACTCGCCTCTTATTATAATATAGATTTGCTGCGAGACGTGAAAATTCCTTGCCAAAACACAATAAAAGTAGTATCAGACATATACGGCAATGCTGTCGGGCGCACAGCCGGATGCGGGAACAGTTACGGCGGTTTTGCCTGAAGTCCGGGCCCCGTTGTCAGTTCGCATGTTAGGGAGCCCACAGCAGCAACCGGAGCTTTGTATCGCCCCGCGTTTGCGGCCTGGCGTGGGCGGTCAGTCGCAAAGAGGATGGCTGACCTGTTCAACCAGTACCGCCGGAAGTGCATTAGCCAGTCACGTCGGCTGTCTCCCCTGGCGATGGTCAGCGCGTGGGCATAGTTCTTGCTGAAAACAGGAAGGTTTGAGCGATTGGATTATTTTGGAGGTCTCTTGCAACCCACATTGAATGATAAACATACGATTAGTCATGATGCACTTCGTGAGCCAGGGAAGATTTCGAACTGTTTTGGGGAAAGGTTCGCATGGAGTGATATTGTGCCATTCGGAGTGGATTAGGCACCAGCGGATAGAGACAGCGAGACCCTCATGTTCTGTTTGGATGTAGGAACATGGGGTCTGCTACGCAGGACTACGACTCTCATTGAAAACAGTTCTTCTCGTGGGCGTGTTGATCAGGTCATGATTGGTGCTTGAGTAGTGGGGCAGAGAGTGCATCCCCTCCTGTCGCGGCTAGCCTTTATACACTTTTTTTGATAGCAAGGAGGTGGCTATCTACATTTCAAGAAATTCGGTGCTTGAGGTGATAAACTATGGTGTGCTCAAGCATCGAACGATGGGTTGAAGACGAGTACGAGTCATTGATTCTGCACAACAAAGGTCGCGAAAGGCGTGTAAAAGCTACCGTGGCAACGTTCGCCCGCAAACCAGCTGGACCAGTCACGGCCGTGGCCGGGGATCACGCCGAAGCGACCGCTATGTACCGGCTGCTTGGGAACGAAGCGGTTGATCCCGACGATCTGCGGGCACCGCTTCGAGACGCTGCCCTCCGGCGCCTGGGCGGCGAAAAAATCGTTATCGTCCCTCAGGATACCACCGCCCTGAACTTCACCACCCACCAGGCCACCGAAGGACTGGGTCCGCTGGGCGGCGGCGACGGCACCAAAGGCTACGGCCTGTTCGTGCATTCGGCCATCGCCGTCTCCGAAAGCGGCGTTCCGTTGGGCCTGATGCATCAGCAAAGCTGGGCCCGGTCACACGAGGTCGGCCGCAAACACAGCCGCAAAAAGCGCCCGCTGGAGGACAAAGAGAGCTTCCGCTGGGTGCAGACGGCTCGCGCCGTGCAAGCAGCTGTGCCCGCCGATACCCGCCTGATACAGGTCGCCGACCGGGAAGCGGACTTTTTCGAGATGTTCGCCGAGCCGCGTCGCGAAGGCTCCTTTTTGGTGGTGCGTGTGCATCGGGATCGTCGCCTGAAGGATGATGAACGCCTCCTGTGGGACAAAGTAGCGCAGCTGAAGGCGGACCGATCCTTCGAAATGCTGGTGCATACCAGCCATCGGACGACCGTGCGCAAAGCCTGTCTTGAGCTTCGGTTCGGTCCGATGACGATCCTGCCGCCCCGCAATGGCGTGCACGACGAAGACCTGGAGCCGGTCACTCTCAACGCCATCGAAGTGCGAGAGGTCGATCCACCCGAGGGCGCCACGCCCATCCTGTGGCGGCTGCTCACTGACTGGCCCGTGTGCGACGCCGAGCAGGCGCTGCGGTGTGTGAGATACTACGAGTTGCGCTGGCTGATTGAACGGTACCATTATGTGCTCAAAAGCGGCTGTGGCATCGAGGACAGCCAGTTACGCAGCTTCGATCGTATCGAGCGGCTGCTGGCGCTTTTAAGCGCCGTGGCGCTGCGGCTTTTGTGGATGACCTACAGCGCCCGCGAGACGCCCGATGCGCCGTGTACGGTCGCTTTCAGTGATATCGAATGGCAGGTGGTATACCGCTACCACACCGCGCAGGACCCACCGGATGAGCCTCCGGGCCTGCGAGATGTGGTGCGATGGGTGGCGCAGATGGGCGGCTTTTTGGGACGTAAAAGCGACGGTGAACCTGGTGTCAAAGTACTCTGGCGCGGACTGACGCGACTTCAGGACATCGTCATCGGCTTCTTCCTCATGGGAGGAAAAAGTGTATAAAGGCTAGCCCAGCATGGAGAGGGATGCCGCCGGCATAAAGAAATCCTGTCGGAGAGAGGGAGGAGAGTTTGATGTTGCGAAACAGCCTGGCTTCTGTACTCCCCACCGCTGTGATTGGCGCCGTAATCGTTGGCATCGTTCTGCTGGCCCTGTACGATGGCGAGTCACACTCCATGAAAGGGATGGTGAGTGGCCCCGATGGAGCTCCAGTGGCGGAATGCACCATAACAATTATTCGAGGTGGCGGGGAAACGGTGACAATTGTGGATCAAGCCACCTCCGGGACCGACGGACGCTTCAGCGTTGATGTTGATTTGCCCGAAAAGTCCTACTGGCTTTGGGCTATTGCTCAGAAGCGCGGTTTCGGGCTTGATTGGGTCAGATTCGATACTGAGCGCCCCCTGAAGCTATCCCTTAAACGGTCTTTCGCCACCTGCCAGGGAACCGTCGTAGATCCGGAAGGCCAGCCGATCGACGGGGCGGTGGTTTCAGCCGACGGTCTGCGGCGCCACATGAGGGAGCGCGTGTTCCTGAAGGGCACGGGACTTTTCTCCGACGTATCCGATGAAGAGGGTCGCTTTAGCATACCGGGACTCCCGCCCCAGGGCCGTGCGGTATTGCGTGTCATAGCTGAGGGGAGGGAGACGGTTTCTGTGAAAACTTCCCTTTCTGGCGGGGTGCGCAATCTGACAGTACCTTTGCGCCGCGACGTGAGCATTGTTGGCCGCGTGGTCTTCCAGGGGCGCCCTATGCCCGAAATGAGCGTCAAAATCGTCAACGAACACGGACACTGCCGTAAGGTCACCCGTGCGGATGGTGACGGATTGTACACATTCGACAATGTTTCGCCGGACCCACTTTATGTCGCCTTCAGAATGCGGGAGGGGATTGGCGCCAGCCCCGTTGGCCCCATCCGCCCGCAACCTGGTGCGAAGGTGGAGTTGAAGGATGTTGAGGCACACCAGTGTGGCTGTGTGCGTGGAACGGTCCGGGGACCAGACGGGAAGACTGGGCTGGCCAACTGCGTGTTAAGCGTAAAGGAGACCTCGAGCAACCGGCCAAGTAGTCTGCACCGGCGCACCCTTACAGACCATAAGGGGAGATTTGGCATGATGTTGGGGCCCGGCCAATGGGTCATCACGGCCTGCCTTCCGAGTAGCCTCACCCCTGCTGACGGTGTCCCGCCCTGCAAAACCGTTGAAGTTCGCGCAGGCCAGGTTGCTGACAACGTGGACTTGACGGTTGACTGTGACCCCGAGACGGCGCAGACTGTAGCATCGCAACTCCCGGGGCGATAGAGAACAGGATGGCGCGTTTGGGGAATGCACCGGCAGCGCTCCGGCGCCAGGGCCCAGGCCCTGTC
>JBKHJK010000374.1:0-3753 GCA_046538215.1 Armatimonadota bacterium | reverse complement strand
GCACAGCCACGGTCTCTGTCAACGGTTCGCCCGTCGAATCGGACCAGGGCACGTATGAGACATACCTGGAGAAGGGGCCCAATGTTATTTGTCTCGAAGCCGAAGAAAACCTCGACGTCTCCCTGCAGGCGGGAGGTCTGCAATCACACAACTCCGGCTGGAAGCAAAGCGACACCGCCCCCGAAGGCTGGCTCTCGGAGGCTTTCGATGATTCCGGCTGGCAGGCTGCCACGGTCGCTGATGGCCGCATTGACGCCAGTGCGGGCCGGTACTTACGACGCGTGGTCCCTGCCGATGTCACGCATATCTGGATGCTCGCCGATCCAGACCATCCCCGCATCAACGCCGGTGGGGCCCAGCACCTCCCGATCGTCGTCAGCAGCACGGTACCGCGGAATGTCTCGGACGCGAAGTTTGTCATTGAGCTGCCACCGGGCATCGAGTGGGTTGACTGGGGTGACAAAACGCCGTACAAGTGGATCGGCGAATATACCGGCCACGAGATGACAGAGGTTGAACGGGAGGGAGAGACCTGGCAGCATCACGAGTTCAGCTTTGATCCGATGTATGCTCTCTCCTACCGCGAGGGAGCTCCCCCGTCCTATCCCGAGTCGAGACTTCACGCCTTCACCATGGTGGTGCAGGCCGGAGACGTCGAGCTGCAGGACCTGCAGATGCGCATGTGGGTCGAGGCGGAGGAAGGAGCGATCGCAGAGGTCCCTGTGGAGGTGCCGCTGACGGTGCTGCCCAAACTGGCGGGCAAGCGGCCGGAAAATGTCGAGCTGCTGCTGTGTCACGGCTTCCAGGGCGGCGCGTATTCGAAGGCCGGATTCGGGGCGCTCATGGATGTCTGGCGCGACGTCGGCTTCAACGCCTATATTGAGCGCACCGGAAACAACGAGTTCTTCAACCCGCTGCTGGAAGAACGCGGCTTTAAGATCGTGGCCGAATGGCTCAAGGGCAAAACGCTTCGAGCAACGCTCACGAAGGAGAACGGTTTCGTTGATTATGATGACCAGCACCAGGGCTCGCGCTGGACGAGGGTGTGTCCGTCGTGGACCATCGGCCCCGGTCGCGAGGCCACCATCGAGGCAATTGCCGGGCGCTTCCGTGAAGCCGACATTCTTCCGGACGGGCTGTGGTGGGACATGGAGCACGGCCCCAAAAGCCTGTGCTACTGCCAGCGCTGCATGGACCGCTTCGCTGAGGAATACGACATTGACGAGGAGCTCAACCGCGAGCTTTTGATGGGCAAGTACTATGAGCAGTGGCTTGAACACTGCATCCAGACATGGGCAGATCTGTCAGCCGTCTATCAGGCCGGTCTCAAGGCCGCAGTTCCGGATGGGCGAATGTACACGTACAGCGGCTATCAGACCGAGAAGAACCGCGAGCGATACTGTATCGACTGGTCGATTATGAAGAACGGCTGTGATGTCGCCAGCGCCGGGTACGGCTGGAACCAGGAAATCATCCAGGATACTGTTGCTGCCCTCGGTGATACGCCGCTGGATGCCGGTGTGGGATACTGGGAAGGGCCGAGACGAAATACGTTGAAGCTGGATTACCTCCGCCTGCTCATCGCGGGCGCAGATGGCATTATGCACTTCCACTGGGCGCCCTTTGACGGGCTGGATTACCAGCGGATGGCGGAGGCCAGTGCGCTTATCGCCGACAACGAGGCATTCTTCACCGACGGCGTGCGTGCTGATGAAATGGCACAATCCGACCGCCCCGGCCAGGTGCAGGCGCTCCGGCACGACGGCGAGCTGCTGGTATTTCTGATGAACCCGGGCAGCACGGAGCAGATATTTACACTCACTGTCCCGGCGGCTGAGGGGATGGCGCAGGAGTATTACAGTGGCGCCGAATATGACGCATCCGGCGAGATGGTGCTGACCGTCGACCCGTTCGACGTCGCTGCTGTGAAATGCGCTGTTGAGTGAGCGCCAGCATGGCTCAACTCAGGAGTGCATGACGGCGGTCGAGGATCGTTCGTATCTCCTCAACATCGGCGTCGTGGGTGGTTGCTTTTGTGCGCGTGCATACCGCTGCCGCAACACCGGCCGCCTCTCCCGTGCAGGCGGAAATCGGCATGCATCTCACAGAACCGTGAGCCCGGAAATCCGCGCTGATGGGTCGGCCCGCCATCAGCAGATTCTCCATCCCGCGAGCGTACAGGCAGCGGTAGGGGATGTCGTACCAGTCACCCTCGGGGACTCGTTCGGCGAGGATGCCGGTGCCGGTGGGGTTGTGAATGTCAATTGAAAAACAGCCGTGGCCCACGGCGTCATCGAACTTCGCAGCCGTGGTGACATCGTCGCCGCGCAGCACGTAATCGCCCATGATACGGCGGGATTCCCGCACCCCGATCTGCGGGGCGATGCGCACAAGATCGGCGTTCTCAAATCCGGGCAGCGTCTTCAAGAATGCCACCATCTGCTCCACCTGCCGCCGCCCGATCAGCTCCGCCTCCGACAGTGACTCAGCGTCGGTGGAATCGTGGTTCAACACCCGCGTCGTATTATAGACAACTTCACCATCCCGCGTGCTCGGGATCGCCCTGTGCACGTCATCGCGGGGATTTTCGATCTCCCCCGCCTCTTTCGCCGCCCGGTATCGTTCGTTGATCTCCTGCTGTGGCGGCATTCGGTCTCTGTCCACATTGGCCATGCGGAAATACGTGGTCATGGGCTGGCACAAACCGTCTTCGGGGCGTCCTTTTTCGAACTCAGTTCCCGCACGGGCCGCAAGATCGCCGTCACCCGTGCAATCCACAAACACATCCGCCTCCACCGCACGAAGCCCGGACTTGTCGGCGACGATTCCCCGCATAACACGTCCGCCATCGGCGACTGCGTCCACCAGGAAGGTATGAAACAGCAGCCGGACGCCCGCGCTGGTTGTCAGGTCATCGGCGACGATTTTCATGATATCGGGATCAAAGGCACGACCATTCTCAGTATCACTCCGCCCGCCCTTCGCCGAAAGCGCCTGCAGGATGCGCTCAAACAGGCCTGCATTGACCTGCACGTGCTCGCGCCGGTAGGTCATGAAGGGGTTGACGAGACCGGCAGTGGCCATCCCACCGAGGAAGCCATATCTTTCGACGAGAACAACGTCAGCGCCCTCCTCCGCCGCCGCGGTGGCGGCACAGATTCCGGCGGGGCCTCCACCCAATACGGCCACGTCGGCTCTTGCTGCGACGGGCAGATCTGCAAATGTCGTGTCAGCCATGCTTGATCTCTCCCCACAAATGAATGTCCAACATCCTATTCGCGGCCTCCGAGAAGCTCATGAAGCGCCTCGCCGATACGGTCGCGCCGCTCTGTCATGCTCGTCCCACTGAAGTCGGGCGGATACTCTGTTGCTATATCCTCCGGCACCGCAAGCAGGGCACGGGCGGGATGGTCGTCGGGTGCTGCCCTGTCCAGAAGCGCCATATACTCGTAGTCTTCCAGGCCCTCACGCAGGATCTCCAGGCGAATTGAACTCCACGGTTCGCCGTCCGGTCCGGGATACACCATGTTGCCGATACCGTTGTGGTTGCCGTGTCCTGCGACTTCGAAATTGTCCCACATGATCTCTCCGGGCTGTGGGTGGAAGCGGCCGCGGTTGTTGTCACCGCGCCACGAGCTCATGATATTCCAGTACAGCATCCCGTCGAGGTCGTGCTTCCAGGTCAGCCAGGGCATGCTCCGGGCTTCGGCGGCCGGGCGGTCGAGGTCGAAAAAAGTGCCCACAGTGTACCAC
>JBKHJK010000373.1:0-3756 GCA_046538215.1 Armatimonadota bacterium | reverse complement strand
GGATACTGGTGGGGATCGGTGTAGGTGGCGCGGTCAATGATAATCTCAGGATCAAAAACCGCGATATCGGCCCGGAAGCCCTCCCTGATTGTTCCACGATCATTCAGCTTCAACCGGGCGGCAGGGCGGGCGGTGCATTTGTGTATCGCCTCGGAAAGAGGCAGGAGGCTCTGGTCGCGGACGTACCTGCCCAGAAACCGCGGATAGGTACCATACGACCGCGGGTGTGGACGGCCGCGAGACAGATCGCCGTAGGGAGCCAGCGCAAAACCATCGGAGCCGATCATACTCAACGGGTGAGACAGACACATCTTCACATTCTCTTCATCCTGCGAAAACAGCGCCACGCTGATGTGGCCCCGCTCTTCGATGAGAAAGTCGAAGATGGCGTCAAGCGGATGGCCTCCGCGCTGTGCTGCGATTTCGTCCAGGAACTTCCCGATCGTCCACTCGTTCTTCTCCGTATAAACCTCCACCACCATGATGCGGTCCATGCTGAACTCCAGCGGGTGATGGACATCTTCGCCCGCCTCCCAGTCTTCCAGGTCCTGCCTGAAGCGCCTCCGGATATCTTCATCACCGAGACGCTGCAGGAATTGCTCATTGCCGCCCGAATGCATCCAGCCGGGAAATGAGCCAGACAGATGTCGGCTGGCAACATCGTACGGATACACGTCGAAGGCGATATCGAGCCCTTCCTCGCGGGCATTTTCGACCACTTCCAGCGCCGGCTCCATTAAATGCCAGTTGCGCGGGCCGGCTGTTTTCATGTGATCAATCTGCAGCCGCAGCAGCAGCCCTTCATCGGCCAGCGACCGGGCGACAGACACCATCTCGCTCAGCGCCTCGATAACGTGGGAGCCCTCATTGCGGATATGGACGCTGACGTGCCGGTCTTCTTCGGCCACCACCCGGCACAGGGCCTGCACTTCCTCAACCTCGGCAGCATTGCCCAAAGCGTAAGCCAGCCCCAGTGATAGCCCCACAGCGCCTTCAGAGAGCGCCTGTCGCAGCACCTCGCACATGGCCGCTGTCTGCGCATCATCCGCCGGAGCGCTTTCGAAGCCCATGGCATAAGCCCGGACGGCGCTCTGCGCGACCATCGGGGCCACGTTCACCGCAGGACTCGCCTCGCGCAGACGTTCGATATACTCAGCGGTGGAGTTCCAGGTCAATTCCGTCGGAGCCATCACGATAAACGTGCACGCGTCCCGGAGGTTCCGTTTATGTTCTTCACGCACTGGATACAGTCCCAGACCGCACTGTCCGGTACATTCCGTGGTCACGCCCTGCCGGATCTTGCTCTCTGCCCGTGGATTGAATAGCAGCGTGACATCGGAATGAGAATGGATATCAATGAACCCGGGGGAAACAGCAAGGCCGGTGCAGTCGTAAATATCCGCAGTATCCTCTTCTCCGAGGTCTCCAACAGTCGCTATAGTATCGCCACGTATGCCAATATCTGCGGTGAAACGCTCGGCGCCCGACCCGTCGTAGATGTTTCCGTTCGCAAGAACCAGATCAAACGTCACAATCGCACCTTCTCCAATATGAAAATGTCGCTTTTTAACATGTGTGCAGCAACTTCCAGAAGCCCTCGGCGTATGCGTCGAAGCGTTCGGGCGTTTGCGGCGTCATCGGGGCGATGGTGAAGAGGCCGTCGAACGACCGGCACCGCAGGATGGACATCAGTTCTTTAAGCTCACCCTGTCCACGCCCGGGAAGCGTGTATTCGGGCCAGGGTTCAGCACAGCCGTCGGTGATCATCAACTCCACCATCCGGCGCTTGAAATCGCTGCGTCTAAATGTCTGCAAAAACGGCTTTTCGCCCGCTCGGGCGAAGTAAGCGGGGTTGAAGCTGAAATAGACCGTGTCGGGTTTTCCAAGCTCCTCCAGGAACCGGTCACAGTCGGCGTGGCTGTAACAAATCGTGCCCGGTTCATTTTCGATCAAAAGCTTTAGATCATGCTCATTCGCCCGTGAAGCGGCAGAGGAAGCAAGCTCCAGAGCGTGAGAGAAAACGCCCCCATCAACTGCCTGCAGGGGATATCCGGGGAGTTTGAGATATTCGGGCGAAAGTGGTGAAAGCGCTGCAACGATGTCGTCAAAGGCCCGCTGGATATCCCCGTTTGTCGCTTGTGGTGTCAGTGGCAGAGGGGCGTGGCAGACCCGCACGTCCATGCCCTCCGCCATCAGTTCATTGTGCAGGTAGGATGGAGCTATGTCTCCACGAAGGACATGCAGGATCCACGGGCCGATTTCCACCGCGGAGAGACCCTGGGCGCGTATATGCCAGATGGCTCGGTCAACATCGTGTGGGCCGAAGCCGACATCATCGAGCCGCGCTACAGGTGTGAACGGCTCACGGGAAAGTTCGTCGCGCTTGATGTCCGCACGCTGCTGCACGCAATCGCGGCACCTCGGATTGTCACACAGCACTGCCGCCATATCGGCCTTCAGTGCATCCGTAGCAATCTGCAGCATCTCCTTTGCGGGTGTCAGGCGGCAGACGGCGTTGCCGATTGTGCCGACAGCCATGCCGCCGGATGCTTCGAAGAGGGGATCGAGACCGATGAAGTCGCGGTGCGGGCCAGGAAATTTGCGCAGTGTCTTGGTCTGCAATTTCCCCTCGCTGTCTATGTAATCGCGTTGAATCGTGTTCAGATACGGTGCGTCCACGACCTCTTCAGCGCAGTGCAGAAGCGTATTGCGGTCCTGGTCCACGCCCAGCAGAAGAATATACGAGTCGTCCCGGCGTGCCAGACGCCCCCAGGGTGATTCAGGTCCCAGAGCGGTAGGCTGGTCAATATGCCCCTCGATGAGCTCTTCGACGAGCGGTCCCCGACCGGACACAGAATGGGTGGGGTGGAGGCTGCGCGTGGTGTCATCGCGTGTGCGAAACACTTCCGTGATATACCCGACGCCGGAGGGCGATTCATCAAGCCGGAAGGGCTGGTCCCCGGACATCGCAGGCATCAGCACAGTGCCCTGATCGCCCACCGTCTCCAGGAGCGCCTCGATGACCGTCTCCGCACCGCCTTCGACGTGGCCCAGAGACGAGAGCGATGAGTGCACCATGACACAGTCCCCGGATGCGAGACCAAGAGACCTCAGCCCGTTGATAATGTCATCTTTCGTTATACTCATGCGTATATCTTCCTGTGAGAGGCAGCGGGAGTTGGCTGTATTGATGGGTGCGACATGAAAACTTCCCGGCCTAATTCAGCAAATCCTCCATTCCGTGAGGTGCCGGGTGCGTGAAAAGCGGAGCGAACAATGGAACCTGGATGGCCGTGTCGGGGTGGAGGGTTCGTTGTTAATGTGCTGTTGAGTGGTCAATGAGGCGAGCGCAGCGTATGAACCTGCAGGCCCTCGCTGTGCTTCTGTCTCCTGCCGCGGCCGACATGAACTTCGGGCGCCCGGGACGTGTCTCCTTTTATAACAGATGCGGATGATTATAAAGAGCTCTGCGGGCGGAAGGCACCTATACGGAGAAGCGAGTATGATTCCCATGGCCGAAAAGCTTACGGATAAAGTCCATCATATTGCAGAATGGCAGAACAGAGAGAGAATTTTCCGCGACCGGAAACACGCAGGCATCGTCCTGGCCGATATGCTCGCCGGTTATGAAAGCACCGGGGCGACCGTTCTGGGTATTCCGGCCGGTGGCATTCCGGTGGCGGCGGTCGCAGCCAATAAGCTGAGTCTGGATCTCGATGTTGCTGTGGTGAGCAAGATCACCCTCCCATGGAATGC
>JBKHJK010000372.1:0-3768 GCA_046538215.1 Armatimonadota bacterium | reverse complement strand
GGAGAGAGTGACCACCGTGCCTGCCCACCCTCATTTTGAGCTCAATGACGTTGACCGGCACTTCCGGGCGGAGCGGCTTGATCCGCATCTGCCGCAGCAGCTTTTTGACGCCCACCGCCACATCACCATCCCTGACCACATCAATGAGGACGAAATCACTGAAAACCACCGCAACTCCTGGCCCTTTGAAGTCGCGCGTTTCGAGAGTATTGAGGAGACCCGGTTTGGATATCGGCAACTTTTCCCGGGCCGCGAGGTGGATTTCCTGGCATTCGGGGCACCGCACATGGGCTGCCGGTATGAACAGAACAACGACTACCTCGCCGATGAGCTTTCCGGGACCGATTCGGCGGCCCTGGCGCTGGTGCCACCGACGTGGGATACCGACCGGGTGCTGGAGAACCTCCGAAAGCCCAACATGATCGGCATCAAGGTCTATCAGGGGATGATCCCCGGGTTTTCGGGCGAGGATGTCAGGGTGTTTGACTTCTGCACTCACGAGCACCTGGCACTGCTGAATGACCTCGGCGGCTGGCTCACCTTGCACCTGCCGAGGGCGGAGCGCCTCGCACACCCCGAAAACATTGCCGAGGTGCTGGAAATCCGGGAAAAGTATCCCAATATCGTGCTGGTTATCGCCCACGTGGGCCGGGCCTATCCGGGACGATATGCACGGGAGGGCCTGCCACCACTGGCGGATGATGACGGGATTTATTTCGATACCTCGGCGCTGCTGAACCCGGCAGTGTATGCCGTGGCGCTGGACAGAATCGGCCCGCAGCGCCTGCTGTTCGGGTCTGATTTCCCGATTCTGTACATGCGTGGACGGCGCCGGTGGGAGGGTGACAAATACATCAACCTCACCAGCGGGGATTACAGCTGGAACACCGACCGCGAGCCGCCGGAGGTCGAGGCCACCTACACCCTGTACATTTACGAAGCGATGGCCGCCTGCATTGAGATGACACTTGCCCTGGGCTTCGGTGAGGCGGAGCTGTCGGCGATATTTAACGACAATGCCCGGAGCCTCATTGACAAAGTTCTCGCCCGGAAGGAGTCATGGTAGTGGCTGAGCGGGTGCTGATGGGTGTTGACCTGGGGACCACCGGCGTGAAAGTCGGCCTGTTCGACCCCGACAGCCATTGCGAGGTGAGCATCGGGCGATGCGAATACTCCACCAGCTCGCCACATCCTGACTGGGTGGAGCTGGAGGCAAAGGAGTATTGGCGCGCGACCTGTGAGGCCACGCGCGAGGCGATGAAGCAGGCGGGCAATCCCGCAGTCGTCGGTGTCGGGCTTTCGAGCCAGGGACAGACGTTCGTACCGCTTGATGAAGACTCCCGCCCCCTGCGGCCCGCGATCGTCTGGCTGGATACCAGGGCACAGGCTGAAACGGACGATTTGACGGAGCAGTTTGACCTCGACGAATACGCCGCCCGCACCGGCCACTCCCGCCCGACCGTCGTTGATTCGGCGCCGAAGATCCTGTGGATCAAGCGCCATGAGCCACAGGTGTGGGCACAGACGCGCTACATCATGATGCTCCCGGATTACCTGGGCCTGCGCATGACGGGAGAGCGGCTGCTGGACATCAACAACGCCCGCAGCACCGGACTGGTTGACGAAACCGAGGCCGACTGGTGGGAGCCCGGTCTTCAGACCATCGGCATCGCCCGTGAATGGCTCAGCCCGCTGGGACGTGCCTGTGAGACCATCGGGACAGTCACGGAGAGCGCCGCGGAGGCGCTGGGCATAAACGAGGGCTGCGTTGTGGCGCTGGGATCAAACGACCAGCTCAACGGGGCGGTGGGAGTGGCGAATATCGAAGCCGGGATCGCCTCCGCCACCGTCGGCACCGCCATGGCGATCATCACGACGGCAGATGAGATTGGACCGGATGCCCCGGAGGGCCTGCTCGGAGGGCCACACCCGGTTCCCGGGAAGTACTATTTCCTCAGCTATGCCAAGACCTCCGGCGTGATTCTGAAGTGGCTGCGCGACCTGATGTCCGATGCAGGGGATTACACCGAGCTGCTCGAACAGGCTGCAAATGTCCCTGCGGGCAGCGACGGCCTGGTATGTCTTCCACATTTCAGCGGGACGGCGACACCGACATTCCGCAGCGATGTGCGGGGCGCGTTTGTTGGGCTGACGCTGGCCCATAAGCAGGCTCACCTGGCGCGGGCGGTGGTGGAGGCGGTGTGTTACGGCGCACGGGATGCCCTGGAGATGATGGCCCGAACCGGAGACCGGCCCGAGGTCGTGCGTACTCTCGGCGGGGCCACGCAGTCGGATTTCTGGATGCAGGTGCTGTCAGATGTCACGGGCCTGCGCCTGGAGGTTCCCGAATGCACGGAGGCGGCTGTACTGGGTGGAGCGATTTTCGCCGGGGTGTGTGCGGGCGAGTTCGAGACCATAGTCGAAGGCGCGAATGCCTTCTACGCACCGTCCAGGGTGTTCAAGCCCGACAGACCTGCACAGGCTGCGTACGATGATCATTACGCCGCCTACCGCGACGCCATGCACCGGCTGTATCCGGGGGCGCTGGGAGAAGATATGTAAATCAGTTTGCGCACTGTTGAGGAGCGTGCGAAATGATGAATAAACCGCGAGTCGGCATTTTGCCCCTGTACCTGGAGCTGTACAAAGAGGTGCGCCCGGAGTTTACAGAGACCGTCTGGGGATTTGCGGAAAAAGTCGCCGCGCGTCTGCAAGAGGCAGGGCTGGAAATTGAGCTGGGTGACATCGGCTGTGTCGAATCAGAGATAGATGATATTTGTGCAGACCTGGTGGACCGTGACATTGACCTTCTCGCCACCCTGCACCTGGCGTATTCGCCGTCGCTGGAGGCCGTGGAGGTGCTGGGAGATGTCAGAGTGCCGCTGGTGCTTTTGGATACCACGCCCTCGCCGACCTTCGGCCCGGACGCCACCGCCGAAGACATGATGGCAAATCACGGTATCCACGGCGTGCAGGACCTGGCGTGCATGCTCCGGCGCTCGACGCGGCAATATGATGTGATCGTGGGGCATATCGATAATGAAGAATTTGTTGGTGACGTGGTAAGTGCCGCGAAAGCCGCCCGGGCCAAGCGGCATCTCAACAATGCACGGGCCCTCGTCATCGGTGATGAGTTTAAGGGCATGGGTGATTTCCGGGTTGACCCCGCGGTGCTGGAAAGCGTGCTGGGCATCGAGGTCCAGCGTATCGGCATGAAAAGTGTCGCAAAAACGGTCGATAGAATAACTGATAGCGAGGTGGACGAAGAGAACAGTGCAGACCGACAGCGTTTTGACTGCAGCGGGCTGGACGAGAAAATCCTGTCGGCAAGCAACCGCGTCGGCCTGGCTGTCAGACGGCTGGTTGATGAATACGGTGCGACCGCATTTTCGGCCAATTTCGAGTCATTCACCCGCCAGGCCGGTGCCCCGACGGTTCCCTTTCTGGAGGCTTCCCGGGCCATGAGCCGGGGTATCGGCTACGCCGGAGAGGCGGACGCAATGACGGCGGCCTTCGTCGGCGCGCTGCTGCAGGGCTTTGTAGATGTCACATTCACCGAGATGTTCTGCCCGGACTGGCAGGAAGAAACCGTGTTCATGAGCCACATGGGAGAGTGCAACGTGGGCCTGGCCGCCGAGACACCGCGGCTGGTTGAAAAAGATTATGCGTTCGGCGACGCGGAGAACCCGGCGGTGCCGGTTTTCAAGCTCAGGCCCGGTCCGGCGACGCTGGTGAACCTGGCACCGGGGCCGAAGTATGCCTTCACTC
>JBKHJK010000371.1:0-3774 GCA_046538215.1 Armatimonadota bacterium | reverse complement strand
CATGCCTGTGAGTGGATAGGGGCCGAAATCGAACTCGTGATTGCCCAGGCACATGGCGTCCAGGTCCATCACATTGAGCGACCTGACATCCGGCAGGCCCTGATAGACCGTGGACATCGGTGTGCCCTGCAGAATGTCACCGGCTTCGAGAAAGAGGGTCGTGTTTCCGTGGTCATCGTTCCACGCGCGGACATCGTCTGCAGCGGTGGCGATGCGCGCCAGGCCGCCGGTGATCGTTCCCTCATCTTCGGTGGACTGCAGGTATCCGTGAAAGTCGTTGAAGTGCAAAATGGTGACATGACAATCAGACCAGGCGACACCCGTCAGGAGCGTCGCCATGACAACAACCGCCAGCACTGTAAACAGTGGCCGGTGCACATCAATCACCTCGCTTTGGTGGGACCTGTCACTGCCGGGAATCTTCGCCCATGATCATGCTCATGAATCCGATAATTACGTCCGGAAACAGGCTGTCGGCGGGCGATTCCTGTCGCTCCTCGTCGGCGTTCAGATCCGTGTATTCGTCTTCGTCGTCGAACTCGTCATCATTCAGCGGATCGTCGTAAACCGCATCGTCATACAGCCCCTCTTCGTCTTCTCTGTCTCCCCCGTCCACCATCGTGACACCTCCCATTGCCTTTGAGACAATACTCCGCAGATCCCCGTTGTCCCGGTGTCGTTTACTGCTCATCCGCTATCTCCGGCAACTCCCACACCAGAAGTGAGTTGTCTTCACTCGCAGAGACCAGGTGTTCGCCGTCGTCACTGACAGCGAGCTCCGTAATCGTCCCGCCGTGTCCCCGCAGTGTTGCTATCTTCGACTGTTTATCAAGATCCCAGCACGTCACAACGTTATCTTCGCCACCGGCGAACAACCTCCTGCCGTCAGGTGCCAATGCCAGGGAACGCCCCCAGCCGCCGTGGGTCATTTCGGCGGTGATTTCTCCGCCCTGCAGATCCCATTTCAGGATCCGGCCATCGCGGCCGGTGGAATAGGCCACATCATCTCCTGCGAAAACAACACTTTCCACCCAGCCGCGGTGGCCCGTCATTTCCGCAATCTGCTCGGTCTTCGACAGGTCCCACAGCCGCACCGTGCCATCACGACCGCCAGTCAGCGCCCGCGTGCCGTCAGATGAAACATCCACGCACAACACGCCGCCCAGATGTCCCTCGAGTGTGGCGGTGTTTTGTCCATCCTTCCAGATCTTCAGAGTCCCGTCACCGGCGGTGCTCAAAAGCCTGCCGTCGGGGGCATACATCAATGACCGCACATATCCGCGGTGCCCCTCATATTCAGCGACGATTTCCCCGCTGTCGCGGTTGAAAATGCGGATGACAGAATCCTTGCATCCGGCGGCGATCTGCTCACCATCGGGCGACACTGCAACCCCCCACGCACCCAGGGTGGCTCCCTCAAACGTCTCCGTGCATTCGCCGCTGATGATGTTCCAGATGCGCAGCGTCCCGTCGGCCGAGCCGCTCACCGCCGTATTCGCATCAATCAGCGCCACAGCCTCCACCGAGGCGCTGTGGCGTTCGAAGGGGAGAAGACTTTTGCCGGTCTCGATGTCTGATTCTGCGACAACGCCCGCACCGTACGAAAGCACGCGCCTGCCGTCGGGAGAGACTGCGATCTGGCGGACGTAGGAGGCGTGCGGGAACCACCGCAGCGTCACCTCGCCCGTCTCGCAGTCCCACACCCGTATCGAGCCATCGCGCGAACCGGTGAGGATCGCTTTTCCGTCCGGCGTATATTCGACACAGTTAACAGCTCCACCGGCGTGGCCCGTGAACCGGTTGAGCTCCTCCCAGCCGTCAATTTTCCACTCCGTCGCCATGCTCCGGCTGCCGACCGCCAGCCTCTGTAAATCGGGCGAGGGCTGCAGATGATACACACAATAGTTCCCGAACCAGTTTTTCAAAAGCTCGCCGGTCTGCAGATCATATTCCGCAAGGATTTGTTCGTACCCGCCCCCAACGACACAGCGGCTGCCATCACCGATATACACGGCCCTGCGGAAATACTCCATGCAGTCGCCCTCGATGGCCAGCAGCTCCTCACCGGTCTCAATATCCCATTCCTTGATCGTGGGCGGGAGATAGCCGGTCGTCAGCACACGCTTTTCATCGGGTGAATAGGCGGCGTACTGCAGCCGCTGCTGCACGGTTTCAAACGAACGGAGGCTCTCTTCGGTGTCAATATTGTACTCTGTCACGATATTGGAGTTATCGGCGATGAGCACGGTATGCCCGTCACTTTTCACATCAAAGCTGATGATCCGGTCGGTGGGTGTGTGCGTGCCCAGCTTCACAGGCTTCGTCAAATCCCAGATCTCCAGCGATGAGCCGCGAGCCACCACCGCCCGGCCATCGGGCAGATATCCCAGATCATTGGCACCGTACTGCAGCGTGACCGACCCCAGCCGCTGGACGGCCCCCTCCGGCAGTGCATCACCGTAGCGGTCCTCCGCGGGATGGGCCGGCAGGGTGAGAAGAACCAGCAGTCCTGCACACACGATCATTATCGGTATTCGCATGACTATTCCTCCAGAGTTTTCTCCGGGCCATAGACATTGCTGTACACCTGCGTGTTGCCGCCCGACCGGACTTCCTCGTCCACCGGCTCGTTGAACCAGTTGTGATGGATCCTCGCCCACTGTGAGGGCACCCCCCGGATCACCACCGCACGGTGAGGCCCCCTGAAGGTGTTGTGATGAATATGCATGTAGTCACCGGCGATGTCCGTGCCATCACCCCGGTCGCGGCCGCCGTGCATGTCGAAGTTGTGGCCGTTTGCGTTCTCCAGGACGAGATTGTATGCCGCCTCATACCCGGAGCCGGGATGTCCGCCGGCAGCGATGTGGTGGCGGCAGTAATCGAACATGTTTCCGATAATCCGCGCCGTTGCACCATACAGCACCACGCCGTAACCGTACCCGGAGCGCTGGCAGTGGTGGATGTAATTGTGATGCACATAGGTGTCGAAAGCGCCCCGCTGGACGTAGATGCCCTGGATATTCCAGTTGTAGATCTCGCAGTTGTCAACCTCCAGACCGGCCCGGGCAATGCGCACGAAGGTGGCGCTGTGGACCGTTCGTTCCCGGCTGTCGGAGGGGCCCTCGAAACGCAGCCCCGTCAGCCGCACATCGTCTCCACCGATGACGAAACATGTCCCGGTCTGGCGATGTGAAAATATCTTCGCCCCCGGTGATCCGTCCAGCCCACGACTGCCCGCGATAATAATCCCACCCGGAATGGTAATCGTCCCATGCTCGGTGAGATCTATCTCCGTGCCGTCGGGGACGTAGATGATATCTCCGGGCTCTGCCTCCTCAAATGCCGCCAGCAATTCAGCATCGGTGGTAGCGGTGAAATCCCCTGAGGTGAAGATGTCGCTATACCCCTCACCGCCACCGACCGGGTCTCCCGTCGGGTTGGCCTCACACCCGAAGGTTTTCTCCTCCCCTGTCTGGCACCATGCCATACTCACTCCGACCACCATGGCAAGACACAAAACAAGAACCTGCCTGGTCATACGCTCACTCCTCCGATCAACGGTGCATCACAAGAATCACAGCAGATACCATGGGCGATTACTCACCAGCCGCACGGACGAGGACTCGGGCTGGAAGCGTAGCTGATTGCGCGGTACCTGTTTAGCGTGAAGGGACGATACCCCTCCTGCCGTCCGTGGCTCGGCCTGGACGGTGCGCCGTTTGTCGTTTGCAGCGTCCAGGTGAGAATTGAGTCGCGAGTTCGTTTCACACCGTG
>JBKHJK010000370.1:0-3776 GCA_046538215.1 Armatimonadota bacterium | reverse complement strand
GTATCCCCTTCTGTGAGGACATGGGCGTGAAACTGGCCGTTGACAACCACGGTGTTGTTTCCAACAACCCCGTGGTCATCCTCGAGGCTCTCCACGCGGTGGATCATGAGCTTATCGGATCCAACCTCGATACCATGAACCTGCGCTGGTGGGGCAATCCCGTCTCTGAGCTTCCTGCCATCTACAAAGCCCTCGCGCCCTTCGTGCACCACGTCCACATGAAGGACGGGTTTAACGCCCGGCCGGACTACCAGGGACAGGACCTGGGCAAGGGCGAAATCCCGCTCAAGGAATGTGTGGAGATTCTGGTCGAAGCCGGCTATGACGGCCCATGGATCGCAGAATGGGAAGGCCAGGGCGACAAGGGCGAAGGATATGCCAATTGTCTGAAGTGGCTAAAGGCGAACTGCCCCGGATAGTCACACGCCACGGCAGAATATGTGTGACGCGAGCATGTGATGAATGGACGGCGGCCCTATGAGGTCGCCGTCTCTTTGCGGTCGAGGTGCTCCGGAATCTGGTCGGGACGCGAGCCACGGGACGCCAGGACGACCAGGACCGCGCCGCCGATGACGCCGGCAAATCCCGCAAGCTGCCCGACGGTGATGTCGCTGCCCAGCCAGAAGTGGTCGCCGAGCATGGCCACCACTGTACTAAACAGGGTCAGTATCCGGCACAGCCACACCGGGATCCGCTTCATGGCGAAGTAGTACAGCACCAGCAGCAGGACCATGAAGACGCCGCCGATCAGCGATTCAACCGCCACGCGGGGGTTCTGCACGGCGGCAACGGTTTCCGGGATGCGGCCAGAAAAACCCAACACACACGAAAAGACAACCGTCTGGCAGATACAGCTTGCAATCGCGGGCAGCTCCGCGGGGATCCTGCCGAAGAAAATCTTAATGATCATGGAGTTCAGTGCCGTCAGCGCCGCAGCCACAAACAGCGCCCCCACCCCCAGCCAGTCGAAGGCCAGGTTCCCGAACGAGAAGCCCGAGGCCAGCAGCGCGCCCGCAAGCAGCAGCGCAGACCCCGCCCATCCAAGCGCCGTCACCCGGGTCTTGAGAATGATGTAGCTGAGGATGAACACGAAGGCCAGCTCCATGCGCACCACCAGCGCCGCGGTCGTCGCGGTGGTCAGGTGGGTGCCGACATTGCGGCAGTAGAAAATCGCAGAGGCGAAAAGACCGAAAATAAGCAGCCATTTGTACGGCGTATGCGGTGGCAGCAGAGCCTGGTTTCGGCGATACCACGCGTATAGCGGGACGATCATCACCAGGGCGGGAATGATCACCAACCAGTTCGCCTGAAGCGGCGATACCTGTGACATCAGGTCCTTCAAAAGCGGCCAGTTGAGTCCCGTAAATGTCGCTGAGGCGATGATGCCGATATAGCCGTAAAGCGCTCGTTCGCTGTTTTTCTGTGCTTCAGTCATTCATATCATTCCGGCGGTAAATCCTGATCGCGGCGTGCGGAGCGGCGGGGCAGTGAAACTCGCACGTCCCGCACCCCACGCATCTGTCCGGTTGTATCACCGGTCGGAGCTGTCCATCAATCCGCTCCGGGGCAATCGCGGAGTACGGACACCGCATCACACACGTCAAACACTCCACATACTGCTCGCCCCGACCCCACGAAAGACAGACATCACGGTCAATTATTGCCACGGCGATTTTGATATCACTTTTGTCTTCCACGCCGAACGGTCTGAGTGCACCACTCGGACAGACGTCGCCACAGATAGTGCAGTTCGATTCACAGTACCCGGCTGATGCGTCCATGACGGGTGTGAAAAACGCGTCCAGGCCGCCCTCCCATCCGGCGGGCTGGATGACCTTGGTCGGACAGGCGTGCATGCACTCCCCGCAGCGGAGGCACTGTGCGCGAAATTCTGCTTCAGACATCATCCGCACAAACCGCCCATCAGGCGCTTTCACGTGTGCGCCCGGTGGCCGGATGAGCGCCCTGCGCCCCTGTGCACGGAATACCACCCGCCTGCCCAGCAGTCCGTACAGAAAGCCTCCGATCATGACGGCGAGGAACCGTCTCCGGCCGATGTCAATGGAGGCATCAGCACTGTCGCCGGTGGTGACGCTGATGCTTATGGCCCCGGCGGGGCAATCCGCGCAATCATAACACAATATACATTCCGGCGTCTTCGTCCGCGCCGGATCATCTTCCGGGATGGCCCCCATCGGGCAGCGGTCCGGGCACTGTCCGCACTGGATACATGCCCCTGACACGCGGCGGCGCCACAGCCCGTACCTCCCCACAAAGGCCAAAAGCGCCCCGAGCGGACAGAGGTTTCTACACCAGTACCGGCGGCTGATGACGCTCAAAGCCAGTATCACAGCGAACCCCACCAGCGCCACTGTCCCCCACTGGTACTGGTGAACGATCAGTGGCGTGAAGCCGCTGACCGGCCGGAGTTCAATGAGCCGATTGAAGGCCCGCTGGATGAGCGGCCATATCCCTGTGGCCACCGCCCGGGTCAAAAGCGGAATCGGGTCCAGCACCCACACCAGTTGCGCTCCGAGGACCGCGGCTCCGATAACCAGGGCCAGGAGATAATATTTGAGCTGCGGCCACCGGGCTATTTTCGCGTCTTTCTTTTTGAACGGTACGATGGCAACCGCGTGGAAGATGTCAATACACGTCCCCAGCGGGCACATCCAGCCGCAGAAAAAGCGTCCGAAAAGCGCGGTGAGCACAAGCAGCCCGACCGCCGGAAGAAACTGAAACAGCCTGCTGCCGATCTGTGCGTAGTCGCTGAAGGCGAGGGCGGTTGTCAGTCCGGCGAGGGGGTCAATGCGGACGAATATGTCCCGTGGCAGTGGAATGCCCTGCGGCGCTCCGGAGGTCGCCAGGAGGCCAATAAAAGCGACCAGAAATACGACCTGGCTGATCCGGCGCAACAGCTTTCCGGCATTCATGATGATCTGTCGTTCCAATGACTCTGCGGATAATCGCAAAAATGGCCTCGCCGAAGCCGGCAGGGCCTGTGCATGTCCTCACCGCAACTCTGTTGATCAATCACTCTCCACCATTTCCGGAACCTTGATGACCAACACCGGCGCATTGACCTCTCTTACCACCCGCTCGGAAACGCTTCCCCACCGGATGCGGTCATCAGGACTGCGGCCGCGAGAACCCACGGCGGCGCACGTCACCTCCAGCTCGTCGGCGACATCACCGATCTTCTTCTCCGGAACGCCCAGCTCTATCCGCGTCCCAACGTTCACCCCTTTATCCCTCAGAGCAACCGCCATCTCCTCAAGCCTCGCGGTATCCTTTTCATCGAATTCCGGCAGCCGGTCAATCAGGTGGGGGTCGAGGCGGGTGACATCCTGTACGTGCACCAGTGTGACTTTTTGCAGCCCCTTTTCGGCGGTCGAAAGGAATTCCTCGTAGGCAGCATTGCAAAAATCTGAAAAATCAGTGGCAAAGAGCACGTGCTCCAGTAGCGGACGTGACAGACCACTACTTGATGCATCCTGGTCTATCGCCTGTGGATGGAGTATCAGCATGTGGCTGTCGCTGTAGCGGATCACGTCAATGGGAGTGCTGCCGAGAAAGAATTCTTTCCACGGGATACCGACAAAGGCGCTCATAATCACGGTGTCCACCTCGTATTCTGAGGCGATTTCCACGAGCCTCCGTGACGGCACTCCCACCTCCACAACCGGCGTGATTGGCACTCCGGTCTCCTGTGAGACGCTGTCCGCCCACTGCCTGATACTCCTTTCGGCATGCTTCTTTCGCCGGCGGTCTCTTGC
>JBKHJK010000369.1:0-3781 GCA_046538215.1 Armatimonadota bacterium | reverse complement strand
GGTCTATGTCGTCCCGGGCGACCATCTCGTCGAAATCGTAGCAGGTTTCCTCCCATCCAAACTGCTCCGCCGCGGCATCCACTGCGTCGCGTGTGCGCCCACAGAGCACCTTTCGAACCGGCTGCAGCTGCAGTTCCGGGAAAAAGAAGCCGACCTGGCGGTACGCATTGCTGTGGGCCCTGCCCATGAAGTTGTATCCCACAAGACCAACGTTAATATCCGGCATTTGTCGTTTCCTCCCTTGAGCAATTGAAAGACGCCCTGTGAAGCGGCGCCATTTTCCCTGAAAGTTGCCTAGATTATTCGTCACACGGTGGCGGAATCCTGCATGCAGGGTGTTGACTTTTTGCCAGAGGGTAGGGCAGGTGAGGGTGACAGAAAGGCAGTGGTGTCAGTCTTCAGAAACAGAAGCGGTTCGGTCGGGCCTGTGGAAGGCGAGGTAACCGGGGAGGACCTCGGAGGTGCCGAGGCGGCCGGCGAGGTTCGACAGAAGCATCAGGCGGCCCGATTGGAGCACCGCAAGGCCGATATGCTGGGTGTTGCCCGGCCCATACGTAAATTGCCACACCAGGATATCACCCGGCCGGGCGACACCGTCAGCCCGCTGGACGTAACCCATTGCCGGAAGCCGGTTGGCCCACTGTGCGGCATCACCGAGACCGAAGCCGATCGCCTCCGCCATCGTCCGCGCACACCGGTTTTTGGCGTGGCTGACCTGTCCTGTCGCCATCCGCTCGACAGCGCGGTTTACCCGTCCGTCGGCGGGATATGTCAGCATGAGCTCATTATCGAAGATCGCCGTGGTCATGCCCTCGGTGAAACTGGCCCGCCATTCCTGCAGCGCCTTCAGCCGGGCCTTCCCCTGGGGTGTATCTTTGGACTCGCTGCCGGATGACAGTGACACCGCCCGAATGTAGCCTGCATACTGCCCATCAACACGCCTGTGCTCCACGGCGTGTGCGGGACCGTATTCTACCGGCACCACCGGGAACATTGCATAAACACCGTCCGGCCCGACGTTCAGCACGGGGACTTCTTCCGTCATCGGAGCGAGCACGGAGGTGCTGTTTTCAACATTCAGCGGGGCGGCCTGTGAAAGCCATCGCACCGTGGCATAGGCGTCATCATCGTAAAAGCCGGAGGTACACAGCACCGCCATCTCCGCGCGTATGGTGCCCGTCTCCGGCATCGGTTTCAGGTCGCTGATCCAGCCCTCCAGGCGGACGTCCGAATAGCCGTCGAAGACGACCGCGACCGGTGTCCCCGTCCGGTATGACGCAATATGTTCGGGATCGAGGTCCGCATACAGCCGCGTCCATTGCGTGTTGGAGATGCGCAGCAGTTCGTCACCGGCCTCCACCGTGTCACCGTCAGCGGCGAGGTGTTCGGTGACAAACCCGTGGGTGGGCGCAGACACCGATTCCCATTTCGGCTCGCTGAGGCTGTCAAAGATCCTCGGAATGCC
This sequence comes from Armatimonadota bacterium, assembly GCA_046538215.1. Classification (GTDB taxonomy): domain Bacteria; phylum Armatimonadota; class Zipacnadia; order Zipacnadales; family UBA11051; genus JBKHJK01. The sequence goes on along the minus strand of JBKHJK010000369.1, from coordinate 2,316 downwards.
GGGAGTGCCCCTCCGATTGGGCTGCTCTTCGTTCTGCTGCCCGGGCTGCTCGGGTCGAGCGGCCCTGCTGTCGGGGCGGGAGGGCGGCTGCGGCGTGACCATGGGCTCGGGCGCAGGTTCTTCGGTCTCAGGCTTCGTCTCCGCTCTGTGTGGTGCAGTGGTCTTTGGCTTCTTTGATATTGCGCTGCTGTTGATCGCACGCTCTGCCTCCGGCTGCGGTCCAGGTTCTGTGCGTGCTTCGTCTTGGGCCCCGGTCGAGCGCGCCTCCGAGAGCTTCTTTTGAAGTGCCTGCAGGCGGTCGTTGGCGGCTGCGAGAGATGCCTGGAGTTCCTCGCGCCGGGCGGTGAGCTCTTCCATCCGATCAGAAAGCTCGCCGGTTCGCTCTTCAGCCGCTTCCAGCGCTTTGCGGGCGAGGATGCCCCGGTCGTACAACTCCTGTCGTCCGGCCAGGTCATCCTTAGCTTTTTGCAGCTCCGGCACCAGATTCGCGATTTCGTCTTCCGTGGTCTTCAGGTGCACCTTCAATTCGCCCCGGTCAGCACTGGCGGCGTCACAATCGATCTGCAGTTTCCGCTGATCCGTTTCAGAGTTAGCATCCTCCGGATCAGGTGGCGACTCCTGCTGAATCCCGGAGGTCTGTGGCTCCTGGCTCAGCGCCGACTGTACTGGCCGGGTGGGCTCTGGCTCCCGTGGCTCGACTGCAGGTTCTGGCCGCGGCTGAGAATCGGGTCGGTCCACCACCGAGGGTGGAAAGTCTTCAGGTGGTGCCGGTGACTGAAGGATGGTATAGGGGCTGTCACGAAAGATGCGGGCGGCTTGCTCGGCCTGCGAAAGGTCGGAGAGAATATCCGGCTCGTACAGCCGCAGGAGTGGTTGACCGGCGTCAAAATAATGTTTCGGACGCAGGAGAAATTCGATGATACCGGCCAACGGAGCTCTTATGGTATATTGCGAGCCTGCCGCACGCTGCTGCAGATATCGTGCGGGATTTATGGTTCCGCTGCCGAGGATGATCCGTCCGTGGGGCATGACCAGCGGTGGCGTCTGTACATCGCCGAAAGAAGCTGAAACGCCGGGAGCCTGCTGCACGAGCTCCCCGGCGCCCCAATTTTGGGGCAGGTCCATCGCCGGTGGCAGCGCCCGGACGGCAGATGTCACCACCAGCAGGCACAAAAAACACACCGCCTTGACACACCAAAGCGGCCATCGGCCCACTCTTTGCACTCCAAACAGCCCGTGTAATGCTTTCATCATAAATGAAAGTTCTGTATCTACTTTGACCATTATACTTACGGAAAAGTTCTGCGGGCAAGTCAAATATCGCTCAATATGTTCAAAAACGGTCATCGGCGATAGTGCGATCGTCGCTTTCTTCGAGCCAGCCGGTGCGGGCGCCGCTGCGCGCATCGAACTTCGGCACATACGGCTTGATGTCCAGCAGCGGGCTTTTGTCGAGGATATCTACTTCACCGATCCGCAGGATATTGTAGTCCCGCTCAATAAGACGGACGACCGACAGGCCGATGTGATTCGGTCTTTTCGGAGCACGGCAGGCAAAAACTCCCCGCTCTTCGTCATCACGATATGGTTTGCAGTGAAGCGAATAGCCCTCCGAGCGGTGGAGATGATACAGCAGATAGATGTGGGAAAAGCCTTCAATGTCCTTCAGGCCATCGGCGAATTCTTCGGAAACCTCAACCGTCCCCTCAGCGTCCGGCTGAAAAATACCCTGGATCGGGGTTCCCGGCCGCTCTGTAAATGGTGTGTGGATGATCCCGATCGGGTGCAACACAATACTATCTTTGGACATTAGCGACCCCCTCAAATGTGGGTGCCGGGCACCCCTGATGCTGTGGACTTCAGACCCTCTGTGTGATATTATTGCATCACTCGCCGGAGTGGCGGAATGGCAGACGCATGGGACTTAAAATCCCAAGGGCTTCGGCCCGTGGGGGTTCGAATCCCCCCTCCGGCACCACCGTCTCAATCCAGCCGAGTATAGCACAGGCCATTACGCTTGCCAAGAGACGATATCGAATCCCCCCTCCGGCACCACCGTCTCAATCCAGCCTCCGGCTCCGCAGCAGCACACTCAGGATCGCAAGAACTCCCAGGCTTATCAGTGTCACCATGAGACCGATCTGCAGCGCCATCGGCTCGAAGCGCACTTCGATTACGTGATGTCCCGGTGGAACCTCTGTGTGCCAGGACAGTCCCCCGAGTGCAGGTCCAAGGTGATGCGGCCGGCCGTCAAGCGTGCAGCTCCAGCCGGGATAGACGCCCTGGACGATGAAGAGATGTCCCGGATCCTTGAGC
>JBKHJK010000368.1:0-3793 GCA_046538215.1 Armatimonadota bacterium | reverse complement strand
CGGTGTAGGGGCTTTCAGAATCGACATTAGACGTGTCGGGGACCGGGACTGTCGCCGAATGTTCGGGAAAGCTGTACCAGCCCAGGCGCCGGTAGAAGCCTACGATACCCGTAAACAACATGCTGATGTCGTATTCTTGCTGCTGCATATACTCGATCTGCGCTTCCAACAGCGCGGTGCAGTATCCCCGGCCGCGGTAGTCGGGGTGCGTGGAGACCCCGCCGATGCCCCCTATCTCCACCCGGATTTCGCCGATACGCACCGGGCGGTTCGCAACACGCACGGCCGACACGATTCGCCCATCCTCCACCGCCACCTTCACCTGATGCAGGCGGACGGTCGAGTCATGCCTGTACGCCATCTCCATCCGCTCTCGCGGGGTGTTGAAAACCAGATCCATGTGGTCAATCAGTTCGTCAATTTCATCATCACGGACATCTCGTATCTGCAATCGGCGTCCTCCTGCAGGTGCTGCGGTGAGGTATGACAGTAGAGGATTTCTCGGTCTTTCGTCGAAGTCCTTTGTAGAGAAAAACGATGCGAAAAAGGGTTAAAAACATGTCTGATTACCGCTTTGTCACGCATACAGATGTACCTGACCGGGTTGAACAGGTCACCGAATTGAATGCCGTTGCCTTTGCCGAATACGAGGGCGCGCCGGTGCTGGATGAGGCGTTTACGCAGTGGTATCTGCGACGTCCGGGCTCAATAGCGGAACGCTGTGTGGCGGCCCTCGATCCGGCTGATGAAATGGTCTCCATGGTGCTGGTCGCCATTCAGCCGCTGCAAATTGGTGGGAGGGTGATTGATTGCGGCATTATTGACTCGGTGGCCACACACCCCGACCACCGCCGGCAGGGTCTTGCCCGGCGGCTCATGGAGATGGCTCATGATATTATGCAGGCTGATGGCGCCGATGCCGCCGTGCTGTACACCGACCCCAACAACTATCCGTATGAGTTTTATCAGAGCCTCGGGTATCAGACCCGCGCGATGTGCCAGCTCATGCGAGGGTCGAGGCGGCAAAACCGTGGCACACTCGGTCTGCAGCTCATGCATCCGCCCTGCAGTGCTGAGGTCGCCGAACTGCTCGATGAATTCTACGCCGACCACGAGGGATACGCCCGGATGGACGGGGGGCTTTTCACCTGGCACAAAGTTCAGCGGCCCGAGGGCATGGAGGTGGCGATACTAAACGCCCGCATCGGCGGACAACTCGCAGCGACGTGCACCTACGCCGAAATCGAGCTGCTGCTGCAGGGCTCGCGGTCTGCGGTGGCGACCATCTCCGACCTTGCATACCGCCCGGAGCTGTGTGATGGCGCCGAGGCACTCAAAAGCATGCTGGCGGTCGCGCCACAGGACAGGCTGGTCTCCATCTGCGACGAAGAGGACCCGCTTGCAGAGCTGTACGAGCAGATGGGCTTTACGCCTGAAGTCAATGAGGTCGCCATGGTTCTTCCCTTCACCGACGCCGCCCACCAGGCGGTTGCTGCAGAGGGCGGGCCGTGGTATCCGATGGTGGAGTCGATCATCGGGGTGTGAGAGCCGCCGGAGCAGGGCAGGTTTGTCGGCGCCCTTCAGCGAAGTTACTGAATGCGCACCCAGTACTCTCATAAGGAGAGCACGAGATGGCAGAACCTGTCATTTTCGACACGGATATCGGAACCGACATTGATGACGCCTACGCCCTGTCGTTTCTGCTCAAATGCCCGGAGCTGGACCTTATCGGCGTCACCGTCGGTCACGGCCCCACCATGGACCGGGCGAAGATAGCACTGAAACTTTTGCATGCCGCCGGAGCCAATCGCGTGCAGGTGCATGTGGGGCGGGAGTGTGAGGCGGAGGTCAACCAGGCTCCATGGGCCGAGGATTTCGGCTTCCTGGAGCCACAGCACAAACACGCGCCTGAATATATCGTTGACACCATCCGCCAGCGGCCGGGAGAGATTACCCTGATATGCGTCGGCCCCTTCACCAACCTCGGTGACGCCCTGCAGCTTGACCCGGAGGTGATGAAGCTCGCCAGGCGTATCGTCATCATGGGCGGCTGCATCGGGTTGGACGACGGCGCAACACCGGAGCCGTATCCGGAATACAATGTCAAGACCGATGTCGAAGCCTCGCAGGCGTTTTTCGCCAGCGCCGATAATATGACACTCGTGCCGCTGGATGTCACCCGGCAGGTGGAGCTGACCCAGGAGCACCGCGACCATCTGGCCGCCTCGGATCTTCCACTGCCCGGAGCCCTGACCGAGCTGTATGAATACTGGCCGAAGGAGACGCCGGTGCTACACGATCCGCTGGCCGTGGGAGTTGCCTGCTCGCCGCGCTTTTGCGCCACCCGCATCATGTCCGTGAAAGTTGATAACGACGGCAGCACCGTTGTCGCCGATGACGGCAACCCGATGCAGGTGTGTTCGGCGGTGGAGGCCGAAGAGTTTACGGACTTCTTCGTGTCCCGCCTGCTGCAATAGACAGCGCCCGGAATTCAAATAACGCCTGTTGTGACCACATATCACACCACTTCGTGAGGATATTCCTGTACACACAATGAGAGAACACGATGACCAATTTCCCATTGACACGATACTCGGTCGCCGCGGCCTTCGGGACCATACCATGGGCTGCACCGGCATGCGCGTTTTCTGCGACAGGCTTGATAACGTCATTGGAATCCAGGGGAAGTTTTGCTATCTCCACGACCGCGAGGACGGGCAGGCCATAGAGAACCCTATTGTGATTGAGATTTCTGTCAACGGCCGGCCGGTCACCATCAAGCGCGCGGCAGTCTATTGGTACCCCTCCCACGTCTATCGTCGCACCACCGAGCACGATCTGCGCATCCAGGAACACAAGTTCATCACCGCCGACGACGTGCTCTGCAATCAGATAGAGCTCACCAACGAGGGCGACATGGAGGTTACGGTTGAGATTGATACTTCCTGCGGTGCCCTGTCCGATGCAGCGCGCGTGGGCAGAGACGGCATCGCCGGTGGCTGGCACACCTACGGGCAGCCGGTGCGCATGGTGCTGGCCGCACCAGCACGGCCCAACAGCAACAACCGGACGCTGGAGACACGGGTGACGCTCAAGCCCGGACAGACGGAGTCGCTGCTGGTGGCGCTGGCGATCTCCAACACCCAGCTCGGAGCCCAGGAGGCGCTGCGCCGGTGGTCGCGGCAGACAGATCCACTGCAACAGCACCGCGAGGAATACCAGCAGTGGTTTGATGACAACTGTCCGACCTTCGAATGCTCTGACGAGTTTATTCAGAAGATCTGGTGGTACCGCTGGTTTGTGGCGCGGTACAACCTGATCGACCCCGGCGCCGGATATCTCCGCTACCCCGCGTTTTACGAGGGCAAGCACGGCGGCTACGCCCGGCTGATCACCGCCAGCGCCCCCTTGATTCTCAATGAAGTCCGGTGGCTGCGGGACCGGCAATATTCGCGCGGCATGATCCGAAACCTCGTCCAGACCCAGCCCGAACACGGCCTCTACCGCGACCTGTGGATTGATCGCCGCCGCGGCCTGCAGGAGAACGAACACGGCAACCCCGACCCCGGATACGAGGAGTTCCTGCCCGCCGCTTTCTGGGGGGCGCTTTTGGTTCATCCCTCCCGCGGCTTCACCGAACAGGTCGCAGCCTCCATGGCCCGCAATATCGAGGGCCTGCGCAGAATCCGGGACAAAAACGGCAATCTCCTTTTAAATCCCGGCGGCCATCACATGACCCAGGAGCACGCGCCGTCATTCACCTATTTCCACGATTTTGACGACTGGTACGACT
>JBKHJK010000367.1:0-3794 GCA_046538215.1 Armatimonadota bacterium | reverse complement strand
GTGGAGTACAAAGGCCACACCATCGCCGATGTACTCGATATGACCGTCGAGGAGGCCCTTGAGGTTTTCTGCAGCTTCCCAAAAATCGCCCGGCGGCTGAACGTGCTTTCCGATGTCGGGCTGGGATACCTGCCGCTGGGGCAGTCCGCACCAAGTCTGTCCGGTGGTGAGGCCCAGCGTGTGAAGCTCGCCTCCGAGCTGGGGACCCGCAGCCGCGGACACACACTGTACCTGCTGGACGAGCCGACCACCGGGCTGCACACCGCCGACATCACCAGGCTTTTGCGGGTCATTCATTCGCTGGTGGATCGCGGCAACACCGTGGTCATCATCGAACATAACCTCGACCTCATCAAAACCGCCGATTACGTCATAGACCTTGGGCCCGGCGGCGGAACACACGGAGGAACTCTCGTGGCCAGTGGTCGCCCTGAAGAGGTCGCGGCATCAGAAGAATCCGCCACCGCCCCCTATCTCTGCGAGACGCTCGACAAAAGCGACAGTGCATTACCCGAAGACCTGTATGCCCTCAGTGAGCTTGAAGCCGCTGACGATGGTGAGGCCGAACGGATCGCCTACCAGGCGACACCGTGGGAGGAAGATGGCCGCACGTGGCATTTCGAAATGATCACCACATCGGAGGGAAACCGGCCGGACTGGCCCACAGAGACACTTGATGCTCTTATTTCTCACATTGAGAACCTCCCCGAGCAGGTCAGAACCGATTACGAGCACCGCGATCACGTGGAGTTTCGCGCGGATGGCGAGGCGCGTGAGTGGATCAAGGTGAAGACCGATCACGAGTTTGCCCTGGAGCTGGTGATGTACACACCCAAGGGCCTGTTTGACGAGGGCGACCTGGCCGCGCGGCTGAATCTACCGGTCTGGAACGATCTCCCCGACCTGCCGCATTACGGAAAGACGGCCCGCGTTCGGGTCTATACCAACGCCCGAGATTATGACCGGGTCCGCATTCTCCTGCACTATCCCGAGGAGGTCAATGCCGATGCCTTCCGGGAGATGCTGCAGACAGGCTGGTCGGCACACCTAAAGCGGGTGGAGATAGAATGAACTTTCCACGCCGACTGCTGTTTCGGACCACTGTGACCTGCCCGAAGGTGGATGACATCGAAATAGGTACCGAGCCTTCAGAGTTCGATGGTATTGAGCCCCTGCCGCCGCTGGGGACGCTGGAAGGGCAGGAGCCGTTTGCGGATGTGAAAATCGCGTATAACGAAAGCGGCCTGTATGTGGCGCTGTTTGTGGAGCGGGAGGATGCGATATCTGTCAGCCGCCAGCGCCCGCACTCCGCCGACAGCCTCCAGGTATGGCTGGACACTCGCGGGGGTGTGGCCGGACACCGGGCGACGCGGTTTTGTCACCAATTTGTATGCCTGGGAAAGGGCGGTGGGCCGCAGCGCGAGGAGCCGGTCGCCTGGGAGGAGCAGATCCGCCGGGGCGCCCGCCAGTCCAGCCTCGCACAGCCCGGGGACATTCCGCTCATCTCCCGCGACACCGACACGGATTACTCGCTCCAAGTCCATTTCCCGGCCGATATTCTCCGCGGTTTTGAACCCGAACCCGGGGAGAACATGCGCTTCAATGTTCTCGTCACTGATTACGTGCATGGCCGGCAGAATTACTGCTGTGCCGGGGAGTTCCCGTACACGTACGATCCGAGCACCTGGGCGGGGCTGGTACTGGGGGACTGACTCAATCCGCGGCCCTCGCCGAGGTTCGAACAACCGGCGCGCCGGGTATGTTATAATGCAAACCAGATTCTCAACGTCCGGCGAAACGTGCCAACCGGAGGGACATTGTGCCAGAACATCGGTTGATCGAAGAAATTGTCAAATCGTTGAAGCAGGCTGTAAAAAAGCAAAACGGCGAACGGCTGGTGCAGGCACAAATAAAGCTGAGTGAGGTCGCATCTGTCACTCCCGCGCTCGTCGAAACATTCCTCAGACGTCACAATGAATTCGGCCTCGACAGCGCGCAACTGGACATCGAAATCGTGCCCATACTGGGCGACTGCGAGAAGTGTGAAGAGCCTGTCGAAATTGACGGGCGCCTGTGCTGTGCGAACTGTGGCAGCCCATCGGTGACCCTCGGTGACTGCAACACCGTCGTTGTGTCATCCTGTACGGTCGAAAGTCGAGCTGGATGAGGGCGCTTGACCTGAATGGACACCTCCGCTGAATCTGCCGACATGCCCCCGGATGCCGACGGTGTCATCCATACACGAATTGTCATCCGCGGTATCGTGCAGGGCGTCGGGTTCAGGCCGTTTGTACACCGGCTGGCCAGCGACCTTGGGCTGTCGGGCGAAGTGTGCAATTTCACGGGCGGCGTGAGTGTTGACATACAGGGGCCGGCGGAGAAGTGCCGGGAGTTTGAACGCCGTCTCATCCCCGAAAGTCCGCCCATATCTGTCATCAACGCCGTCGAAACGGAAGCCCTTCCCCCCGAGGCATTTGACGGTTTCACCATCCAGCCCAGCCGCGAGCGAGCCGGCGGCCCCATCTACGTCTCCCCCGATGTCGCTACATGTGCAGACTGCATCCGGGAGCTGAAGGACCCTGACGACCGCCGCTACCTGCATCCCTTTATCAACTGCACCAACTGCGGCCCCCGGTACACCATCATCGGCAAAATGCCCTACGACCGGCCCAACACCTCCATGGCGCCGTTTGAGATGTGCCAGGACTGCCGCCGGGAATATGACGACATTACAGACCGTCGCTACCACGCCCAGCCTGTGGCCTGCCCCAACTGTGGGCCTTCGCTGCAGCTTGTGCTCGACGGCGAAACACTTGAAGGCTTTGCGGCGATCCAGCGGACACGCAAGCTGCTGAAAGCAGGCAAAATCGTGGCGGTCAAAGGACTGGGGGGATTTCATCTCGCCTGTGACGCCACCGATGCGGAGGCTGTTGAAACGCTGCGGCGCCGGAAGTTCCGTGAAGAGAAGCCGCTGGCGGTCATGGCGCCGGATATGCAGACCGCCGGGGCCCTCGCATATATCTCCGATGACGCCCGGGAGCTTTTGCAAAGCCCGCAGGCCCCGATTGTGCTGGTGAGAAAGCGCATTCCAGAGGAGCTGGCCCGCGAGGTCGCCCCCGACAGCCGCGATTACGGGCTGATGCTCCCCTATACGCCCATCCATCACCTCCTGCTGCGCGAGGGACCGCGGCTTGAAGAGAACGCATTCACGGCGCTGGTGATGACCAGTGGCAACCTCAGTGATGAGCCGCTGTGCATCGCCAATGACGAAGCCATCCAACGACTCGGAGACATCGCCGACGCCTTCCTCATCCACGACCGCGATATTCTCCTCGGCTGTGATGATTCGGTCGTCCGTGACAGCGATGAGGGGCCGATCTTCCTGCGGCGGGCTCGCGGCTATGTCCCCTTTCCGGTGCAGCTTGAACGAGAGCTTCGGACAGTGCTGGCGTACGGGGCCATGAAAAACACGACCGTGTGCCTGACATCCGGGAAAAACGCCTTTGTCAGCCAGCACCTGGGGGATTTGACAGACGCACAGTCGCTGGATTTTTTCAAAAAGATTACCGCTCACCTGCAGGATATCTTCCAGGCCAGCCCGGAGATCCTCGCCTGCGACATTCACCCGGACTATCTTTCCACCCGCTACGCCCGGCAGCAGGCCGACGACCTGGACCTCCCGCTGGTCCAATCACAACACCACCACGCCCATATTGTCGCCTGCATGGCCGAACATGACGCCGGGGGGGCGGTCATCGGCCTGGCGTGTGATGGCGCAGGGCTCGGAGAGGACG
>JBKHJK010000366.1:0-3798 GCA_046538215.1 Armatimonadota bacterium | reverse complement strand
GGCGACGGCGGGGACGGTCAGGGAGGGCCTCAAGCGGGGGCACCGGTTCGGTGTCATCGGCTCCTCCGACGGGCACGGGGGTTATCCGGGCAACTATCTGATGGGACTGGCGGCGGTGTATGCAAAAAAATTCACTCGCGAGGGGCTGTTCGAGGCGTTTCGCAGCCGCCGGTGTTATGGAGTGACGGGGGACCGGATTGTTGTTGACTTCACCGCCAATGGCAGGCCCATGGGATCTGAAATCGAGCCGGGAGACTGTGAGATCGAATACTGCGTCAGGGCGATGGACGCAATTGACCGTGTCGAGATCATCAAAAACGGTGAAGTCTTTCTGAGTGATACAGCCAACGGCAACGCAGACGACACCTATCGCGTACGTCTCGAATGGGGATGGGGGCGTGAAAAGGACAGCGTCCTGTGGGACGGTCGGCTGGATGTTGAGGGCGGCGAGCTCCTGGACGCCAGCCCGAACTTCGGCTCACCGGGGCCTAACCGCATCATCTCGATGGATGACCGTGCGTGTGAATGGGAGACCCATGTCAATATCGGCCTGACCGGCGACTGGCGGCACTGTCGTAACGGTCGGGAGGCGACCCAGCAGATCGTATTTACCGTCCGCGGTGATGAGGCGACGGATCTGAATGTTTCCACCCGGGGATACGATCTGAGTATGACACTTGGAGAGCTGAGCCAGGGGTCGAGGGTCATCATCTGCGGTGACAGCGAATTCGGGCCGAAATTCAAGTATCACATGGCCCGTCCGCTGGGGGACTGCGAAACAGCGGGCGCGCTGGTTGATCGTTCGGAGACGGGTGATTACTACTATCTGCGGGTCATGCAGAAAAACGGGCAGATGGCCTGGTCGAGCCCGATCTTCGTGGGGTAGGACATTCTGGCAACCGTCTGGAGCAATAAATGAGCCCGCCACAATCGTCCGTGGCGGGCTGAAGGTTTTTGTACGAGGTCCGCTTATTACCCGAAGCGGTGGCGGGGCGAAAGGGAGTTACGTACAACCATACACATCACTCCCTGCTTCGTGTTTGCCTTCTGCCGCCTGTCAGCCCCGGCGGCAGGGGCATCGTGAAGAGGTGTGTACAATCATAGGCCTCACTCCCGTGCACCTGTGATTTCCTTCTTCGCCGTTTTAGCCCCGGCGAACAGGGCTTCGGAGTGAATTGTTTACAATCATAGGCATCACTCCCTGTACGACGGGTTCGTCCTCTGCGCTGATTGTCCGCAGCGCCCGGAACGAACTTCAGCATCGTACAATCATAGGCATCAAGCCCTGTACTTTGAAGGTACACACTTCACCGCTGATTGCCCGCAGCGGTACGGGCTTGAAGGGGAGTCAGCTACTTCCATAGGCACCACTCCCTGCTTCGTGTTCGCCTTCTGCCGCCTGTCAGCCCCGGCGGCGGGGGCATCGGAAGAAGATAGGTACAATCAAGCGCACCACTCCTGTCACCCGATCTCTATCTTCTTCGCCGTTTTAGCCCCGGCGAAAAGGGCCTCGGAGTGACCTGGGTACAGTCATAGGCATCACTCCCTGAGCTTTTAAGGTACACACTTCACCGCTGATTACCCGCAGCGGTACGGGCTTGAAGGGGAGTCAGCTACTTCCATAGGCACCACTCCCTGCTTCGTGTTCGCCTTCTGCCGCCTGTCAGCCCCGGCGGCGGGGGCATCGGAAGAAGATAGGTACAATCAAGCGCACCACTCCTGTCACCCGATCTCTATCTTCTTCGCCGTTTTAGCCCCGGCGAAAAGGGCCTCGGAGTGACCTGGGTACAGTCATAGGCATCACTCCCTGACAAGGTTCGCTCGTGTGCGGTGCGGCATCCATCGCGCGATGAACTCTGTATCGCTTTATCTATTTCGCGACTGGTCTCGAATGTCCTTCTTTTTCCGAAAAATTTTTTTGAAGGTCCGGAAAGGTAAGAACTCGCCCTGTCTATCTCCGTGCCCGCATCTTTTTGAGAGATGTCTCTCGGTGAGGCGGTCGCTGGTTTCTGACGACGCTTACCTCCAAATGTTCACTTTTTTTGCGGGGCGGATAGGGCGAGTTCCTCTGAGAGCAGGTTTCATTATCGGGTGGTCCCAGCATCCTTTCCGTGTGTAATTTTCAAGCTCCGTGATCTATCTCATCCTCCGGAGGTGACATTTTTACTATACCCCTCGCCCCCGCAATCAAAACATCGGCAGGTGCTGTATGTTTCTTTAGCGAAAGATGATACCAGGCGCACGTAAAAGTCCTCCATTTTTCGCGATGGAGCCTTCGCAGCTATCCCGTCTCAGAAGGGGTATATTCTGTGCGCAGAATTCTTTGTCTCGCCGCCATTTTGGTCTTCGCTGCATACACTCACTGCCAGGAACCTTTGCCGCGTCCCCCCGCGGAAGAACTGGGCTGGGCGCCGCTGCCGGCGATGGAAGACCGCAGCCAGCTCGTGGACCCTGCCGCGGGGAAGCTGGATGCCTCCGACAGTTACACCCGCCGGCAGGCAGCGTTTATCCTCGGACAGGCGGGTACTGATGCCTCTCTGCAGGCGCTGGAAAGTGCGCTGAAAGACTCCGACAGGGACCTTCGGATCATGGCCGGGGTGGGGCTGGCCGGACACGGTGACGCCCGGGGGCTCGACGGCTGCAGGGCCGCTTTGTACCAGGGGCCCGAGTGGTTGAAGTCCTACGCCATCTACGGGCTTGTGGCTATCAACACACCGGAAAGCAAACAGGTCCTTCGGACGACAAAAGCCAGGAACAACCCTCTCATCAGCCGTCTGCTGGCCGATGCTCAACAGGGGCACCCGCGTTACGAGGATTTTCCCTTTCCCGGCGAGCCTTTTCAGGAGGTCGAAAGCTGGGAGGATGCTGTTGACGCCGCTGTTGCCGCACTCGTCGTGGAGGCGGATGTATGGTTTCACTCCGGAGATTACGAGCAGGCCGTCCGGAGCAATGATACGGCGCTCTTTTTGGATCCGCATTTCGTTGACCTCTACGCCAACAGCGCCTGGCTGTTGTGGTCCATGGGCAGACATGGTGCGGCGATTACCATGTACCGGCGTGGCATCGAGACCAATCCGATGTCGTGGCAGGCTCATTTCGAGCTGGGCTTTTACTATTACCGCCATGATCAGTCCCTGCTCGCCCTGCCCCATCTGGAGCGCAGTGTGAAATTGGGAGCGCCCCCGCACTTCGCCCGCACGTATACGCACGCGCTTGAAGCCGTCGGACGGTTTCAGGACTCCCTGGATGTCTGGAAAGAACTCGACCGTCGGGATGATAGCGGTGCCGTTGATATGAATATTCGCAGACTCGAAGAAATCCTCGCGGGACAGTGAGCGGGGTGCGCTCAATCAATGTCAGATGTCCCTGACGGTGGGGTGTGTTCTTTATTCTTCGTGTGGAGTGATGACCCGATGAAACGCGTGCTGTGGATGATGGTGGCTGTTGTGTGTATCGCAACGATGGTTTCAGCAGCGCCGGCGGCAAACGAGAGGCAGCAGCGGGCCTATTCTGGCATGCTGGCGATGCAGGAGACGGAGTACGGCGAGATCATGCAGCTTATGCGGCTGGCGCCACTGCAGCTTACCACCGACCAGATAAGCGAGATTCTGGCAATTGTTGAGCGACATCTTCCGGACCTGGCTGCGGATATGAAAGCCGAGCTGGAAACTCTCAAAGAGCGGCTGCTGCGTGGTGAGCAGCCGACGGCCAGCGACCGCAAGCTTCTACGCGATGCGATGCGATCGCAGATTGATGATGACATGGCCGGGACAATCAGAGAGGCGATCAACCAGATTC
>JBKHJK010000365.1:0-3808 GCA_046538215.1 Armatimonadota bacterium | reverse complement strand
ATTCAGATTTGCATGCCAATGAATGTAAATGAACAATCCCATGCTTATCCCTGGTCCTGGGTGAGCTTTTCGAACTCCTGAGGGTTTTGAGACCGCTGCTTGCCCACTTCAAAGGTGATCAGACTCTGCTTGTACAGGTCTGCCAGCGCCTGGTCCATCGTCTGCATACCGACTTCTGCGCTTGTCTGCAGCACAGAGGTAATCTGGTGGGCTTTGTTCTCGCGGATCAGGTTTCTGATGGCGGAGGTGGCGACCATGATCTCGATAGCTGCCACCCGGCCGGGCTCACCGGCGCGCGGCAGAAGCTGCTGGGACGCGATGGCCACAAGGTTGTTGGAAAGCTGGACCCGAATCTGCTCCTGCTCCTGGGCCGGGAAAACGTCAATCATTCGGTCAACGGACTCTGCAGCGCTGTTGGTATGGAGGGTAGCCATGACAAGGTGGCCGGTTTCCGCACAGGTGATCGCCAGCTTGATGGTCTCAAGGTCGCGCATCTCACCAACCAGGATTACGTCCGGATCTTCACGCAACGCCGACCGCAGCGCGTTGTTGAAGCTGTGGGTATCCTGTCCAAGCTCTCGCTGGTTGATGATGGATTTCTTGTGGTTGTGCAGATATTCGATCGGATCCTCGATGGTGATGATGTGCTCGGCCCGCTCGCGGTTGATCTGGTCAATGACCGCGGCGAGCGATGTTGATTTACCGGAGCCGGTCGGCCCCGTCACCAGCAGGAGGCCGCGGGGACGCCGTGCCAGTTCCTCAAAAACCAGCGGCAGTCCGAGTTCGCGGATGGTCGGAATCTCCCGGGGGATCAGCCGGAACGCTCCCGCCACGTTTCCCTTGTCGCGAAAGACATTCACGCGGAAGCGCGCAATTTCACGCAAAGCGTAAGAGCAGTCAAGCTCCAGTTCCGTCTCAAACCGCTGGATCTGTTCGTCAGTGAGAATATCATATATGCAGCGCTGCACCGTCTGTTCGTCAAATGGCTTATACCGCGCCTGCTTCAACTCCCCGTCAATACGCAGCACGGGTGGCAGGCCCTGGCAAACGTGAAGGTCTGAGGCGTCGTTACGCACGACGATCTCAAGCAGCTCATCAAGATGGACATCCTTGATTTCATTGAGCTGGGGCTTTCCGCCACCTTTTTTTCTGCGCGCTCTTTGCTGGGAGTTCACTGAGGCCTGCTGGCCATCCATACTAAAGCCGTCCTTTCCACTCAAAAAAACGTTATATGAACCTGATTATGACGCCTCAAAGCGCGGATTTTATGCTGCACCGGCAGTGAAGACCACGCGCGAAAGCTCTTCCACGGTTGTGATACCATCAAGAACCTTCTGGAAGCCATCCTGGGCGAGCGTGATCATCCCGCTTGCCAGGGCCGCCTCTTTGACCTGTCCGGCGGAGGCGCGCTTGACAACCAGTTCACCGATCTCCTGGTTCATCTCCATCAACTCAAAGACACCGAGGCGTCCCGAGTAGCCGGTCTGCCGGCAGGAGTCGCACCCAACGCCGTGATAGAAGGTGACGTCCTCGTTTCCGGGATCATCCGGATCGAAGCCGAACGCCAGCAGCAGGTCTCTGGGCGGATCATACGGTTCCCGGCAGTTATCACAGATTTTCCGCGCCAGGCGCTGGGACATCGAACCGATGACTGATGAAGCGATCAGGAATGGCTCCACGCCCATATCCACCATCCGCGTGACAGTGGAGGGAGCATCGTTGGTGTGCAGTGTTGAAAGGACAAGGTGGCCGGTGAGCGCAGACTGGATGGCGATTTCGGAGGTTTCAAGGTCGCGGATCTCACCAACAAGAATGATATCCGGATCCTGGCGCAGGAAGTACTTCAGTGCAATGGCGAACGTCAGCCCCGCCTTGCGGTTCACGTGCACCTGAGAGAGACCGTCGAGCTCGTACTCCACGGGATCCTCAATAGTGATAATATTGCGGTCAACAGTGTTGATGCGGTTGAGGATACAGTACTGGGTGGTGGTCTTTCCGGAACCTGTCGGACCGGTTGACAGCAGCATTCCGTTGGGCTGAGTGAACAGTTTTTCGAGCCGCCCGAGCATCTCGTCGGACAGGCCGAGCTGCTGCAGTCCCATCTGGATGGAGCTCTTGTCCAGAATCCGCATTACGAACTTCTCACCGAGGGTGGTGGGAATGACGGACGCACGCAAATCGTAATCCCGCCCGCTGTGGCGAACGTGGATGCGCCCGTCCTGTGGGACACGGCGTTCGGCGATATTCATGTTGGACATGATCTTCAAGCGCGAGATCAGTGGAGCATGCACGAACTTCGGCAGGGGCATAACCTCGTGCAGCACCCCGTCAATTCGGTATCTGACACGAACGCGGTCCTGGTAGGGCTCGACGTGGATATCGCTGGCCCGCTCGTCAATGGCCCGGGAGATGATCACCTTGGTCAGCCGGATGACCGGTGCCTCATCGGTGATGTCGGCAATGCGGTCCATCTCCACACGGGTTTCGTCCACTTCTTGTTCCTCAGTGACCCCGAGGGCTTCTTCGTCTTTCATCGATTCGGTCAGATCGGTGACGTCCATCATGTCGCCGCCACCAGCGTTTGCACCAGCCTGCTGCTGTCGTGCCGCAGCACCGCCGCCCCCGCTTTTATAGACCTCACCAATCTTTCTGTCGAGGTCATCGGCATCGGCCAGAAGCGGTTCGATGGTGACCTGAAGCATCATCTTCAGATCGTCCATCGCCAGCACGTCCTGTGGGTCGGCCATGGCGACGCGTATCGTCCCATCCCCGCGCCCGACAGGGAGTGCCTGGTTTTCCTTGGCGGTCTGTCTATCGAGCAGGAGGGCGGTCTTTTCCTCGACGGAAGCAGTTCGTACATCTATAAACTCGACGTCCATCTGTTCAGCGAGGGTCTCATACAGGGGCTCTTTTTGGATGTAACCGAGATCAATGAGAATCTGTCCGAGCATCTGCGTACTGTCCTGCTGCATCTCCAGGGCTTCATCAAGCTGTTCGCTGGTGATAAGCCCCTTCTCAACAAGCATTTGACCGATCATTTTGCGCCTGGTGCGTTTCATGCAGATGGCACCTCGCTCAGAAACTTCGGGCATTTGCAGAGGATTTTTTATTATATTTTATTCACCGGAATGCGTCAAATGCAGCACCGGTCCATGTCGCCGGCACAGGAGCATCCCCTGCTGTCCGGATTGTGTACGTGCAGGGATTCGGGTTTTTCCCGCACGGTTGGACTATTCCGTGGGCTGCGCACGCTGTTTGAGTGCGTCCAGAAGCGCCTGGCGCATCACTTCCACCGGGGCATCTCGTCCCGTCCACAACTCGTAGGCGCTGGCGCCCTGGTACAGGAGCATCCCTGTCCCTTCAAGCGTATTTGCTCCCACCGTCTTCGCGGCTTTCAGCAGTACTGTTTCTCGCGGGTTGTAGGTGAGATCACAAACAATCATATCTTCGTTTAAAAGCTCGCCGGGGACAACCGGATCCACGTCAACGTCCGGATACATGCCCACGGAAGTACAGTCAATCAGCACCTCCGACGCGCCGATGAGATCCTGCGAGTGTCGGCTTGTGAGATCACCGGTGATGACGGTCAGATCTGCAACGTTGTTTCGAACCATATTTGCCACCTGGTCGGCCTTTTCGGGCGTGCGATTAAGGATAACGAGGCGGGCCGGCTTTTCGTCGCGCGCCACCGCAAGGGCGACGGCTGCGGCGGCCCCGCCGGCCCCAATCATGGTCACAACGCTGTCGGAGGCCGACCATCCGGCATCACGAAGCGATCGGATAAACCCAATCCCGTCGGTATTATACC
>JBKHJK010000364.1:0-3811 GCA_046538215.1 Armatimonadota bacterium | reverse complement strand
GCGCTTCTCTGAGCTTTTTAAACAGTATCTGCGCAACATCTCCGTCCGCGAATGTGAAGAGGACTATTTCTGTGCCCGCACATGCACGCGGGCGGCGGAGTGGCTGGAGGCGCGGCGCGGGGATGCGCCGGTATTTTTGTGGGTGGACCTGTTTGACCCCCACGAGCCCTGGGACCCGCCGCTGGAGTATAAAAAGCCCTACAACCCCGGATACGAGGGCTCCGAAATCATTGACCCGGTGCCCTCAGCCGTGGACGGCTACCTTGATGAGGACGAGATGGAAAATGTCCGCGCCCTGTACGCCGGTGAGGTCACCTTTGTAGATAAGTGGGTCGGGAAGCTGCTTGATGAGGCGCGGCGGCTCGGATACTTCGACGATTCGATGATCATCTTCACCAGCGATCACGGAGAGCCGCTGGATGACCACGGCATCGTCCGCAAGCATAAGCCGTGGTGTTTTGAGGAGCTCGTCAGTGTGCCCATGATCGTCCATACGCCGGACAGCGGAGGAGAACGTGTGGAGGCACTTGTGCAGCACTGCGACATCGCCCCGACGATCTGCGAGGCTGCGAGTGTGGAGGTCATGCCCGGGACGCACGGCCACAGCATCCTGCCGCTCGTGGAAGGCCGGGTTGCTTCGCTGCGTGATTACGCCCTCACCGGCATCCACAATCAAAGCGGCAATATCCGCGACCTGCGCTGGAGCTATTTGCGGGCCTGTGACCGTGCTCCAGAACTCTATGACCGGGAGAATGACCCCACCGAACAGCATAATGTGATCGCCGAATTTCCAGAAATCGCTGGAGAGTTGGACCGGCAGATGCACGAACGAATTGATTGCCTGCAATGGGAATAATGAGTGCCACCGGAGGTGGTTGGAGATGTTCCGGACCTGGATAGTGTTGTGTGGTGTCACATTCGCCGCATCGCTTATTCTGACGCCTGCGTGCGCGCAACGGCACAGTGAACAGGAGCATATCGCTCACCTGATCGGGCGGCTCGGGAGCGATGATTACTCCCGCCGGTCGGAGGCGATTGATGCGCTGGTGAAGATCGGCCGGCCGGCGGTGCAGCCCCTGATTCGTGCGCTTTCGGATTATGACACCCGCGTGATCGCGGGGGCCGCTGAGGCACTTGGTGAGTTGCGTGCCACCGATGCCGCACCTGCCATGGCAAAGCTTCTGTCGCATGAAAGGGCCTGGATCGCCGCCGTGAACCATCTCCATGAGCTGGGTGATGCGGGGCTCATCGCCGCCACTGATGTATTTCTGGGTGGCCCGGACAGACACGCCCGCCAACATGGCGCACTCGCGCTGGGACGGTTCGGGCTGGAGGGCCTGCAGGTGCTGCTGGTGGAGGGTCTGGTTCGATCCGACAGCGCGCAAACCCGTGCCAACGCCTGCCGGGGACTGCAACTGGGGATTGATGCAAAAGGTCCGGACTGGCTGCCCGATGATTTCATTGTGGACGCCGAACGGGAATTGGCCAACGTCCTGCTGAATGATACCCTGGAGGTCCGTGCCTGGGCCGCCGGCGCACTCGGAGAGCTTCAACTACACCGTAGCGAAGAACCGCTGATACAGGCCATCGAAGACTTTCACGATATGCTTGATGACTCGGACGTCATCGGTGCCGAGCGAGCGCAGGTGGAATGGGGACTGAAGGGCGCTCTGTCGTCAATCGGCCAGATTGGTGGGCCGAAAGCCCTCGAGGTGCTCCTGTGTCACCTGGACAGTGAGAATCAAGATATCGTGACATGGGCTGCATCGGGTCTCGGAGAACTGGGGAGCGCCGAGGCGATTCCGGCCCTGGAGCGTGTGGTGACGACTGCACCCGATCAATGGTCCCGCCGGGCGGCGTGTACGGCGTTGATGCGGATCGGAGGGCCACAGGCGCTGGCGGTGTTGAAATCGGTGGCCGAAAATGATCCCAACGAAGCGGTGCGCGAAGCCGCCGGCAAAGCCGCACAAAGACTTCAACGCCAGCAGGACAGCCAGGCACAGCTATTCCTACCCCCGTCCACTCATGGAGGAGATGGGAAACCATGCGACACCTTTACAGCGTAGCTTTCGTGATTCTTGTTGTTTTTACCTCCGCGGCCATCGCTGCGGACTTTCACGTCTCCCCGGATGGTGACGACGACGCCGCCGGAACCGCCGACGCACCCTGGCAGACGCTTGAAAAGGCGTCGCAGGGCCTCCAACCCGGCGACACCGTCATCCTCATGCCAGGGGACTACGCCGGGCAGTGGAAGCCACAGGCAGATGGCACGGCAGATCAGCCCATAACCCTGAAGGCACAAACCCGCCGGGCGGTCAGGCTCATCGGCAGTGGCAACAACACCCACGCGGTGCATATCGAGGGACGCAGCCACATTCAAGTGGAGGGGCTGTGTATCCAGCCCGAGCCGCGTAAAGGTCGGTGGATGCTGGTGCGTGACTCATCGAACATCACCATCACCGACTGCCAGATGCAGGACGGCACCGGGGGCATGCCTTTCCACATTGACGGCTGCGACCAGGTGCGGATGCAAAACTGTCTCATCCGCCGCTTCGTGGGCGGCAATATGGCCAGAGTCTCCAACTCCACGCACGTGCTGATTGAGGGATGTGCCATCAGCCGCACCGGCCATTCACCACTGCAGTTTTATCCCGATGAATCCAACCAGTTCAT
Organism: Armatimonadota bacterium; assembly: GCA_046538215.1. Lineage (GTDB taxonomy): Bacteria > Armatimonadota > Zipacnadia > Zipacnadales > UBA11051 > JBKHJK01. The sequence goes on along the minus strand of JBKHJK010000364.1, from coordinate 1,138 downwards.
CGTCATCCGCGGCTGCGTGTTTCACAACGGCTGGGGGCGGAACTTCGAGCATTTCGGAACCAAAGATATTCTCTTCGAACACAACATCCTCACCAACGCGCTGAACGGCGGGCGCTCGGCGGACGCGAAGGCCAAGTGCCTGTTCAAGCGCGGTATCTTCCGCTTCAACCGCATCTACCGCAACTAGGGGCCACCGGCCAACGGCCAGCCCTATCGTGATACGCTGTGGTTCCGGGATGTGAGGCTGTATCACAATGTCTTTGACTCCAATTACGAATACGGCATGAGAGTGTCCAGCAGTCGGACGCCGAATGTTGACAACGTCGTCTATCTCAACAACATATTCTCGCGAAATGACCCCTACGGCGACTGGCGGCAGGTACATCTGCACGGCGGGCCCGCGGAAACCGTGCGCTTTATGAGCAACTGCATCACCGGCGATATCCCGGGGCGAAACGTTGTTGATGATTACGACACATGGACGACCCTGGCGGAGGTGCAGTCCGACGAGTATATTCAGGAGCACGGCGAGCGATACGTGGACAACGTTGACGTGCCGCCCGAGTACGTGGCCGCCGATGAGTATAACCATGCCCTGTCGGAGACCAGCCCTCTGCGTGATGCCGGACGGCCTTTGACCGCCACCCGGGGCACCGGCAGCGGCCCTCTGCTTCCGGTGGAGGACCCGTGGTATTTCTACGACGGCCTGGGCATTGATGGGGAAGTCGGCGATATGATCGTAATTGGCAATAATCAATCCGCTCGCGTCGAAAAGGTGGACCTGCAGGAGCGGGAGTTGGTTCTGGACCGGGAGGTTGAATGGTTGGACGGCGATCCCGTGGGCCTCGCATGGTCGGGTGCCGCGCCGGACATGGGGGTGTACGAATATGGCGATGGCGGCCGCCCGAGTGTCCAGATTGTCGCCGATCATTTCATCGCGCGACCGGGACAGGAAATCACGCTCCGAGCGGTAGTGCGCGGAGATATGGAGCCATCGGAGTTCATCTGGCACACTGGCTACGAAGACCGCATGACCGGCCAGACCGTCAGCTTCAGCAGGGATGAGCCAAATGATTACCCCATCCGGCTGCAGGTGATAGATTCGGCAGGCAACACGCACCGGGCAACCGGCTATGTG
>JBKHJK010000363.1:0-3817 GCA_046538215.1 Armatimonadota bacterium | reverse complement strand
AGTCATATTACGCCATCAATTCAAGGAGCGCCCTTCTTTCCATACTATCAGGTGGGAGATCGTAGTTTATCTCCCAGCTTCCGGTCGAGTTTTCGTGATTGTACCTGTTTAGCGTCACAAATCTGATGATACCTCCCAAAAACCCGTGGCTCGGCCTGCGATTTGGTTGTTTGTCGTTACAAATCGCAGGTGGCGACGTTGTTTGTCGCCAGCTTCCGGTGGAGCTTTCGTGATTTCACGAAAACTCCAAATGCTGATTGCACCTGCACTCAGCTACGCCCGAGTCAACGCCCTTTGATGGCGCCTGCGGGTTTTATGAACCACTATTACCGGTTCACGCGACTTCAACGCTGGCCTCTTCGATGAACGGGTTGGTGCGGCGGGCGAAGGAGTACAGATACGGATATTCGTCCTGCAGGTAGTCCATGTAATGCACCCACTGGATGACCAGGCGCGTGTAGGCCCGGTCGGTGTCTCCGGCGAGGTGGGCGAGATCGCTTTGTGGCAGCTCGTGGAAATCGCCGCGCGCGCTGAGCTCCTCTTCGAGATGATACAGCGCCCACAGCACCCCCGAGAAGGTTTCGCGCTCCAGCAGATACGGATTTTCCAGCAGGCGGGCCATGAACTCCCGCTTCCCGGCCAGAAAATCCCGGACCTCTTCGAGCCTGTCGGGATCGGCCTCAAGCACGAAGTCGGTATTTTCGACAAACGCCACGGCCTCATCCATCTGCGCCTGTCCCCAGCTTTCCCTCATGGCGACGTTTTGGGCGATGGTGTCAATGTTGTCAACCATGGCGTTCATGAGGCGCAAAAGCGGCCGGCCGACTTCGCCGAAGAATACCCCGATGACCATGTTCATCTTATACTGCCGCTCCTGGCGCTCCCGGGCCTGCAGCACCCGGTCCAAAACCAGCGTGACCAGAAGCACCTCCAGCGGCACGAAAGCGATATCGCCGAACATGTAAATCAGGACATGGTGCAGGTCCTGGAAAATCAGGTAGTGGGCGTAATGCAGCCCCACAGTCAGCAGCAAAAGGCCGATGACCGCGAAGGTCCAGTCGCGTTTGGTCATTGTTTTTCCTCCGTGATGCTTCAGTGCGTGTCAGGTGCGTATTTGGAGGATGAGGGACTGTTTTCCTTCCCCGAAAGCCACGGTTGCTTTTGTGAGGCAGTTTTGCTATGTGTATAGATAGAGGCCGATGGCGAAGCCGACCATGAGGATGAGGTTGCCCAGAGCGATCACCCAGGGGATGACGGGCAGCCAGCGTGGCTTTTCCTTCTTCGCGACCAGCGCATAGATGGCGGAGGCGATGGATGTTACGTACAGGAGCGGCGCGAAAAGCAGCCCCCACGTGAAGACGTCATGCAGGTGGGTGTATTGTCCCCTCATCAGGCCCGACCACGCCGCGTTGTAGATGAACCCGACTGTCAGCGCCCATACCGAGATGACCATTGCAGTGCTGTACCGCGCCATGAGCCGGCGGACGATAAACCACAGCGCGACGGGGACAGCGAGATATGCCAGCCAGGTGATGATTGAGGGCATGTTTGTGTCCTTTGCGGAGAGGTTCACTCAATAAAAAGACCACACAAAAAAATCCGCCCGGGGGCGGGTATGGGTTGACATATCCAAAACTCGTGGGGGATTAACAGAAAATAGTACTCACGATTTTATGCTCCTCCCAAAAGCCCGGCAGAAGAGATGCGCAGCGGCGGCCTGTTCGGCCTTACTGGGTTTGGTTCAGTTGTGCAATCGCTCATACTGGTTCAGGTTTGAGAACTTTCCGGTGTTTTGGACGACGTTTCATCATCCATCCGCCGGCTCTCGGTGCTGCGGCTGTCACTGGTGTCCCTGCGCTCGGTCTTTAGAGCAGCCCAGTAGGTCCGTACCTCCATCAGCCACCGTGGTGTGTTTTTTGGGAACGTTCCGTCGTGAGACATTGTGACGCTCCCCTTCTCAGATCATGCGTTTGCACACCAGGCCGAGTCTATATAAAAGACCTTCTCAATGTACTTATTCGGGGTGCACGGAGGGACTCCTGCTTATTTTTCAGATTTTTTTTGAGATTTTTGCCCCTGTATTTCAGCAGCACAAAAAGAGGCGATCGCGCGAATGGTGGTACCTCTTTAGCGTCATTAAACCGCCGTGGCCGTTTCCCCCTCTGCAGGTTGATGGAGAGGGGGTCAGGGGGTGAGGCAGCCGTTGCTGTCTGCTGCAGCCTACTGCAGGTTGTCGTCGAGCCACGTCTGCAGGCGCTGACGGTCGCGGAAGCCCACCTGTCTTGAAAGCTCCAGGCCGTCTTCGAACAGAATCAGTGTCGGAATGCCGCGCTCGACGTACTGATCACCAAGCTCCGGCGATTCGTCGGTATCCACCGACACGAACTTCACGTTTTCATACTCGGTGGACATCTGCCGATAGACGGGCTCCAACTGCTTACACGGCCCGCACCATTCGGCGCCGAAATCCACCAGCACATATCCGTCGGCGTGCAGGACCTCGGCCTCCCAGTCATCGGCGGTGACGTGAATGACTTCGGAGGCGGGCGCTTCGGCGGCGATGTCGAAGTTGGGGGAGCCGGGGGCGATCGTGGCGTGCCCGTCTGCGAAAACGACGCCATTGCCCTGCATGTGACGTGGCGGAGCGGGCAGTGAATCACCGCTGCCGCTTGCGTTGCGCGTCCCGAGGGTGGAATCGTAAAACAGCACAGTGTCTGCGGGGCTCTTAATATCGTCGAGCCCTGCGCCACTGAGATCGGCGTTCATCGCGTAGCCGTACTCCACATCCGGGGACGCCGGACATTTCAGCAGCGCCTCGTTTTTTACATAGGGCTCAAGCTCGTCCATCCATTTGTCGGCGTCCGGAAGCGTCCCGTCGTGGTCCTCAGCGTACATCATCGCCCCGAGTCCGAGCTGCTTGAGATTCGCCAGGCAGTTTGACTGCTGCGCCTGTGCCTGCGCCTGCTGCATGGCTTCCTCTCCGGGTTCAAGGGCCTCCTGGACGTGGTCGGGAAGCCGGTCAATGGTGGCGATAAGATCAATCATCCACGTGCCATCAACATTTTTCATGACAAAGGGGATCGGCTCGGGATCCATGGTCACCACGGCCATATCTTCGGTGGCTTCGGTGGTCTCATGGGGCTCCGGAGCGAAGGAGGTCATCAGCAGCAGCGTGAACGCCGACATCACTTTTGTCTGCTCCACGGAGTCCTCCGGCATGATCAAATGCTCCTGGAGGTTGAAATCTGGGGTATCTCCCCGGGAGTGGGCCGTCATAGCCTCGCGGAGCTGCTGCATGAGCTGCACAGGCGTATCAGGAGCCTGCGGTTCGTCTGCAGCCGCCTCCTGTGCGACGGCGGGAAAAGCAACACCAATCAGGCATACAACAACGAGGGCGACGAGCGTATTTCGCATCGGCATACCCTTTCCAGGTCACGTGTTCGCGGGACAATCGGTCGGTTATTCGACAGGCCGGACAGAAACACTCTCCATTATAACAGAGTGTCTGCAGGTTATTGACTGATTCAGTACCCTCGTGTTCAGAAAGCAAAAGCGCGGGGAAGTGCGCGTGATAGTGACGATGTGTCTATTTGGCGTGACGTATTATTTCGTGTCACTTTTCCCCTCTCCAGGCATGGAAAGGGGCCAGGGGTGAGGCAGCCGTCACAGGTCTCAAAGCGGGGGTGTGAGGCTACAATCACAGGGATCGACTCGGGCTGGAAGCTGTGCACAAACGACAACGACGTGCCCACCTGCGATTTGCAGAGGTCACAAATCGCAGGCCGAGCCACGGAGATGTTTTGGGGTGTTCACCAAA
>JBKHJK010000362.1:0-3821 GCA_046538215.1 Armatimonadota bacterium | reverse complement strand
CACAGGATTTGGACCCACCACCGAAGTATCTGCCACCCGAAAGTCTCGTCTCACAGGCAAAGAAGTACAACCGCCCCGCAATCGTTTTCACCTACAGCGAGCCGGTCATCGCCATCGAATACGTCCTGAAAACAGCCTCCCTCGCACGACAACAGGGGATCAAGACCCTCGTCAAGACGGGAGCTTTCGTCAATACGGCGCCCATGAAAGATCTCGCACAGGCCGTTGACGGCATCAATATTGATCTCAAATCGTTCAGCTCAAGCTTCTACACCGACGTGTGCGGCGGCGATCTTGATAGCGTGCTGTCGTCTATCAGGACGGCTCACCAGCACGCGCCGTGGCTGGAGCTGACATATATGGTCGTGCCGGGATACAATGATAAAGTGGGGCAGTTTGCGCAGGCGTGTGGCTGGATAAAAAACAACATCGGGACCGACATCCCGCTGCACGTCTCGCGATTTTTCCCCTCATATAAGCTGCGGAACGTCGAAGCGACCTCCATTGACCGTCTCCGGCTGCTGCGCAAGAAGGCCTACGACACGGGGCTTCGGTACGTCTATCTGGGCAACCTCGACGGTGATCCGGGCGAATCAACCTATTGCCCGAAATGCGGGATCAAGATGATCAAGCGTGTGGGGTATCACGTCAATATCCTCGGCCTGGATACGCGCACCGGCCGGTGCACGAAATGCGATCTGAAGATCCCCGGCCACTGGAGCTGACCGGCGCCCGAAAGCAGGCGAATTCAGCTCACCGGTGGCCCGCCTTCCTTAACGCATCAGCATCTCTGAGTGACGTTCAGACTACAGCGGGGTGGCCCGGCCGTAGGAGCGTTCGACCTTCGTCAGGCGCACATGCAACTCCTCATCAGTCTGTGGAGACGCTTCGGGAACGTCAATGGTGTAGCCATCCACCATGGCAACCAGGCCCATCGCGGGCATCGGCACAACATCATCGGGGGCGATTGTGATCTTCTGGTTTTTCTGCAACGACAGATACTCCTTCTGAAGTTCGGTGTCACTGCCGGGGATAATTTCGTACCGCTCGGGATGAATATCCTGCGTTCCTCTGACATACAGCTTCACGCCAATATTATCTTCCAGCTCTTCGACGTAATCCCCGTGGGGGCCGAGTAACGCCATCGTGGCCGCGGGGTCGGCCCAGATTGCGTAGGCTTCGTGTTCTTCTTTGGCGGAAAGCTCGCGCAGCTCGTCGGTAATGCGACTGGCGACCGTCTCGGCGGACAGGATCATTCCCGTCCCGTCACAGCACGGACAGGTCACCTGAAGCTGGCGGTTGATGCTCGGGCTGGTCCGCTTCCGCGTCATTTCGACCAGGCCCAGCCGGGTGATGTGCATGATGCGGGTCTTCATCCGGTCCTCAGAAAACGCCTCCCGGAGCTTGTTGGACACCTTGCGGCGGTGGCGGGTCTTGTCCATGTCAATAAAATCAATGACGATGATACCGCCGATGTCACGCAGGCGAAGCTGGTGGGCGATCTCTTCACACGCCTCGAGGTTGGTGCGCAGGACGGTGTCTTCCAGGCTCTTGGCGTCGGTGAACTTGCCACTGTTAACATCAATGGAGGTGAGCGCTTCAGTCTGCTCGATAACAATGGAGCCGCCGTGGGGAAGCCAGACCTTGGGCCTCAGCGTGCGCTCGAGTTCCTTGTTGATGCCGTAGTGTTTGGCAATCGGCTCTTTTTGGCGGTACAGCTCAACCTTGTCACGCAGGTGCGGGGCCACGTTGTCGCAGAGGTTGAGAACCTTGTCATAAGCAACCTTGTCGTTGATGACAAAGGAGTTTACTTCGGAGTCGAAAACGTCGCGGACGATATTGTAAATTAGCCCGGTATCTTCCGACAGCAGGGCCGGAGCCTTGGCCTGCTGGGCCTTCCCCTGGATGGAGCGCCACAGCTTCATCAAAAACTTGACATCCTGCTCGAAGTCCGCCAGCTCGGCACCCCGGGCCCGGGTTCGGATGATGAGACTGAAATCGTCGGGTTTCACCTTCCGTCCCAGCTCCCGCAGCCGCTTGCGTTCCTTCTCGTCGTCGATTTTCTTGGACACACCGACCTTGTTTTTTCCGTCGGCCATCAGTACCAGGTGTCTGCTGGGCAGTGAGATGCGTCGTGTGGCACGGGCGCCCTTGACCTCCATCGGGCCCTTGGTCACCTGAACCATGATTTCCTGACCCCTGGATATGACCTGGCCGATGGATGGAAGTTTTGAGCCGCGGTGGCGGGGTTCCTTGGTGAGGGCATCTGAAACATGCAAAAATACGTTCCGATCAATGCCGACATCCACGAATGCAGCGTCCAGACCGGAGACAACATTTTCAACCCGTCCGAGATAGACGTTTCCGACGACTTCCTGCTCTCTTTCAAATTTGTATTCGGCGAGACGATCGTGCTCAAAGATCGCAACCTTCGTCTCCTGTGGTCCAACATCAACAATGATATCCGTCTTCATGCAAAAAACCTCTCAATGTCCCGTCCCTCGGACAGCCCACCGGATCTCTCCCCGGGCAGCCCGACGGGTACGGTGATAGTGTATTTGGTAGTTCGTGTTTCTGTACTCGCCGTGCCTTCAGCAACACACGGCGTCCTGTTTGTTGTCAAAGTTCGGTCGCTTGAAATGCAACCCGGTACGGACCAGGCGGTCCCATCCGGACTCATCTGAACAACCAAGGTGTGAAGCTACAACCTTCAACACCTCATCCGGTTTGACCAGCGTCTGCTGGGTGAAACCCAGGCACATCTGCAAACCGGCATTTTCCTTCTCGGCGCACAGCCCGTATATGTGTGGCCGGATGTCTATTTTACGCACCCGGCTTTTGGTTTGACGATTGATAACAAGTTCGGAGCGCTCAACAACTGCCTCAACCGTAGCGACCAGCCGATCGTGATCCACGGTGTCGGCGAATTCCGGCACCGCGCGGTACGAAGCGGCTTCCAGCTCTGTAAAGGGAGACTTACTCCCCCGCTCCAACACTCGTACATCGGAGACCGGAAGCATGGGGAGCTCCAGCTCAAGCGCCGACAGAAGCTCCGGTGGTTCACAGTACTCCCGGAGTTCCACAGCGCACAACTCGTCGGTGCCCTCCGCACCCACCGGCAGCGGCATGGGAAACTGAATACGGGCGCGGGGTGTGAAACCCTTACTATATTCTACAGGAATTCGGGCGCGTCGTACAGCCCGATCAAAGACGTTGGCGATTTCGAGATGTGACAGAAACCGCATCCGTCCCGTTTTTTCGTACGTTATCAGGCTGTAGTAGCGCGTTTCGTTACTCATCCTGTGACTGCTGCCCTTTGCTCCTCAGATTTTGCTCACAGGCTTCCACAAACCGCTGCATGCCACAGCCGGTGCAGCCGTCAACCCGGCAGTCGGGCGTGGTCTTTTGCGCCTGCGAGTGAGCCAGCTCGCCTTTCAAAAAGCCTTTGGTGACCCCGACGTCAATGTGGTCCCAGGGCAGAGATGCACCAATGTCAATCGCGGTGCTGACTTCCTTTTCCATGTCAATATCGCATTCGGCGGCGGCTTTTTGCCAGATTTCGTAATCAAAATGTTCGCTCCACGGATCGAGCACGGCTCCCTGTGACCACGCGCCCTGGATGACGTCGGCGGCCCGGCGGTCTCCCCGCGCCAGGAAAGCCTCCACGACAGCCTGCGACGGGCTGTGGAACCGCAATCGCACGTCACGGTCTGCGCCGATACGCCTCATTAGCATGCGCCGCTTGCGCTCGAACTCATCGGACGTATCCTGCGCCACCCACTGGAAGGGAGTGTGGGGTTTCGGGATAAACAGTGCGACAC
>JBKHJK010000361.1:0-3823 GCA_046538215.1 Armatimonadota bacterium | reverse complement strand
GCCTAATATTTCGCAGCATCTTGGCGTCCTGCGCGATCGGGGGCTGGTCGTGCCCGAACGTCGCGGCAAAAAGGTCTGCTACCGGCCTTCAAATCCGCGTATTGCCGACATCATCAAACTTGCCACCGAGGCGTTCGACGAAGGATGAACCGGGCGGACAGATCGGCGCAATGCCCCTGGCAGGCAACGGCTTGCGCGCTGCGGTGGGTGCAGGGGCTTGCACAGTCTTGGTACTCGCTCTGCAGAACGGTCGAGACAATACCACCCGTTCTGCCGCCTTTTTCGGGTGAGAGTGTATGCCAGTAGAGAAAGAAGAGATACGTTCAGAAATCACCCGCACCCTCGGCGATGTCCAGGCCGTATTGGACGTCGGCTCAGGCAACTGCGATCTTGTGCTGTTTTTGGCCCGGGAAATTGCGCAGGAAGCTGTCGGCATTGATATAAACGGTCATATCCATCATGAGTGCATCAATGTGGAAGGTGACGATGCCGCCCACACCGCCCGCTGTGTGCACATGGACGCAGGGGATATGACCGACCTTGAAGACGATCGTTTCGATGCGGTCGTCTCCACCCATGCCCTCCACGAGATTGATAATCCGCAGGCGGCGCTGGCCGAAATCCGCCGCGTGTTGAAACCGCGAGGTATTCTTTTCATCGCTGATTTCACAGACGGGGAGACGCGGTGGGACGAAGACTATTTTACACCTGCCCAGGTAAGGGAAATGCTCCATGGCGCCCATTTTCAGTCAATCGCCGTACAGAAGGTGCCCGGAGAGGCCTTCATGTACGCAAGAGCCTCGAAGTAGCCGCACGGTTGAAACTCCACATAATGAATAGCTTGTTGAAATCATGCCCAAGCGAAGAGTCGTTATTCAGTACGACAAATGCATGCCGGAAGTCTGTGATCCCAACGAGGGGATTTGCGCGGCCGTGGCAGCATGCCCGAAGGATATTCTGGTACAGGAAGACCCCGGTGAACCACCTATGATCACATTCTGGGATCTGTGTCAGGGGTGTGGCGAGTGTCTGGAAGCCTGTCCGTGTGACGCAATCTCTCTGCATTGATCTGCAGCTGTGTCGTATGGACACAACCGCCGCCCGCTGTACGCTTCCTTCCGAGAGGAGCGATTATTGATGCCGCTACTGGATATCAGGGTTCTCCCGCTGGGAACACAAACGCCCGGTGTCAGTGGCTTTATCACCGCAGCCGTCAAAGTCGTCGAACAAAGCGGCCTGTCGTATGAGGTCACGCCCATGAGTACATGTGTCGAGGGGTCGCTGGATGAGCTTTTGGATGTCGCCCGTCGGATGCACGAGGCGACCTTCGGCGACGGTGTTCAGCGCGTGGTCACAATCATGACCATTGACGACCGCCGCGACGAGGACGAAACACTCGACGAAAAAGTATCACGCGTCACCGACGGCCTGCAGCAATAGGTCTGGCATCACAGCCTCACACCACGCGAGATATGTACAGACGAACCCGTGCCTTGTAGCACGGCTCTGCAACTTTTTCCTATGCTGTTGATGGCCCTATTGTGCGTCTATCAGCAGGATATCCCTGCCGTAGGCCTCAATGCTCACCAGGCGGCTCTCATCTCCATGGGTGAGTGTAACGTTCTTTGACTCGTCGCCGAAATTCAGCAGCATCACGAGGATTTTGCCATCCTTTTCGAAGGCCGCCCAGTCGAAACTGTTGAGACCCTCTACCTGCAGCTTTTCATCACAGCGCTGCTCGTGGTTGAAGTAGTCCTCGTATTTGGCGATGATCGCCGTGGCCTGTGAGGTGGCGTAAAAGGCGCCGCCGTCCATTGAGGCCAGCCACCAGATGAGAACGCCGTTGCAACTGCTGGTCACGTACTGGCGCAGAATCCTGTTGCACCATGTGTGCATATTTGGCGCCGGCCGCGGGTCCCGGTCATGACGCAGATACCACATCTCGCCTCCCATGAACGGCGTATCGCCGAGGGCCTTGACGGTGTCGGTGATACGCTTTTCGTCACCGCCATATCCTGCAATGCCGAAGTCTATATTCGGGGCCATCAGCTCCCAGTCAACACCGTAATGCTCCTTCGTGCGTTTGGACTGGAAGCCTGAATAGATGGAAAACTCGACGGGGCGGTCAGCTTTGTGCACGAAATCGCGCAGTATCCCTGCCATCTCCGCATTCTGATGGCAACGGAAGTCCGTCCACTCTGTGGGGTATTTTTCCAGCAGGATGGCCGGGCTGAGCTCTTCGTTCTCCGGCAGATCGGCGAATTCTCTGAAGGCAGCCAGGCAGCGGTCACAGGTGCAGAAGGTCGGCGGGTCTATAACGGGGTGCTCCAGGTCCCAGTTCGCGCCGTAGTACTGGCTTTCGTTGAGTGTGCTGACCAGCCAGTCTTCCAGCTCCGTCATCCCCACATTGTCTCTGTGACCGAGAAACCACGTGGGACAGAAGGTGTTATTGATTTTTTGCCCATCAAAGTCCACCGCCTGGTATTCCGCGTGCTCCTGCAGGAAGTCACCGGCGTCATCCACGGCGCGATATGGATGCCAGCCGATGCTCCAGAAGACGTTCAGTCCGCGTGACAGCAGATGCGGAGCCACATTATTGCTCGTTCGCCCGTAGGTCCACGTGATGCCGGATTTCCAGCAGTTGTCCGCGTACGCCTCTCCAACCTTTTCATTGGGCAGCGAGGAGCCGTAGTAACACGGGGCGATGCGAGCGTGCTCGGGACGGACGTCATTCAGAGGCGGCAGCATTTTCATAGTGCTCTGCCGCGGCACTTCGGTGATGAGCCCGTTGCGTGTCTCAAAATAGGTGTAGAATGGGAACTCACCCTCCGGGCAGTCCGCCGGCGCGTCAAACAGCAGTCCCACGACAGGGCGATCCCCGGGCCTTCCCACGTCTTCGCACTTGACATCCAGCTCGACGACGTACTCCTCGCCGGGCTCGACCGGTGTCTCCTGGTCTTTATCCACCCAGCAGGCCTGCTGCTGGTCGGCATTCTCCTTCGTGGAAACGATCTTACAGGCCATCGAGCCGCCGACACCTTCAGGAGCCAGGCGTGAATAGTTCGCCCACTCCGGCTCATCAAAGGTCCCCATCTGCAGGAGATTCTCCGTCGTGCCCTTCTTGCGCAGTGACACATTGTCCACCCAGAACGTCCCGGTGATGCCCCGGTTTTGCCACTTGATGATCAGCGGGTGCACGGTCGCGGCATCATCAGGTGCGGTGACAGTTGTTGATATATGCCGCCAGTCATGGGTGCCGCCAGCCTGCAGCGTCGGCTGATAGTTGACAAGATTGCCCTGTTCATCTCCCCAGCGAAGCGACAGTTCCATCCCCTGGCGGGGAAATTGCGCGTACGAGATTTCATACCGGGTCATATCCACACCGTTGACGTCGAACTGACGCACCGTCTCCACCTGTGGCTCTCCCCCGCTTAACGGTTCTACAGCGGAGTAACTCAGAAAGCTCGGGGCCTCGACCACCATTCGATACTCTTCGGAGGGCACTTCCGTCGGCGCGTTCAGATACAGCCGCACGAGCTGGGTGCTGTCTTTGGGCATGTGGTATGTTTGCAGCTTCGGGAAAAGCTGCGGCAGCGCCTCGCCTACGTACAGAGCGCACATGAAGTGCGCTGTCGCATCATCACCTCTTCCCCACACTCCGAAGCGCACCGGACGCGGACGCCGCCAGCCGTCCTCGGGCGCCTCAGTGCGCCAGTCGGTTCCTTCGACCTCGCTTTTTACGACCCATTTGGCATCAATGTGGCGATTGGCAACCGAAATGACGGGATTGACCGCGGGGTTCTCTCCTTCTCGCTCAGCGACC
>JBKHJK010000360.1:0-3854 GCA_046538215.1 Armatimonadota bacterium | reverse complement strand
CCAACCGCTGCATCCTGGAAGGCAGCAGCGAACGCCTGCTCTCCTTCAAACATCGCGGCATGATGGAATTTTACGCCGGCTTGCACCTGGCGCGCAACACACAGAAAGACTGGGCCACCAGAGACGCTGGTCCCGGCGGTACCGAGGCGCTGCGCTGCGGCGACCGGCGGCTGAGCGAATTTACCACAGATGAAAACTGGTATTGGGCCTGGCGATTTGCCATCGAGATGCCTGCGGCCGTGTGGGAGGATGCACCGCAGGTGCTGCTCGCCTCGCTGGCCGAGCTCTACCAGCCGCCCGAGCAGCCGGAGGAGCCACAGGTCGGGGAGGGTCCCACGCGCCAGGAACTGCAGCGCAAGGAACGCGAGCAGGCCCAGAGAGTGCGTGAATTCACCCGCCAGCGGCTCGAGGCCGGGGAGCTCGAAGACGAAGAAATCGAGATAGAAGTCGAGCAGTCACAGATGCAAAGCTTCCAGCTTTTCTCACCCGCGGGCATGGAGGAAATGGGCATAGATATGCAGGATCTGCTGGGGAATCTCATGCCCAGCCAGACCGTCACGAAGAAAACAACAGTCGCTGAAGCCCGATCGCTTCTGACCCGCCAGGAGGCAGAACGGCTCATTGACCCGAATGAGGTGGGGCGAAAGGCCGTGGAGCGTGTCGAGAATGACGGCATTGTCTTTCTGGACGAGATGGACAAAATCGCGGGTCGCGAAGGCGGCCATGGACCGGAGGTGTCTCGCGAGGGTGTCCAGCGAGATATCCTGCCGATTGTCGAAGGTTCCACGGTCATGACCAAATACGGCCCTGTGTCCACCGATCATATCCTCTTCATCGCGGCCGGCGCATTTCATGTCACGAAGCCCTCGGACATGATACCGGAACTGCAGGGGCGCTTCCCGGTGGGATCCGGCGACGCCCTGGTGGCGGGTTTCGCACATGCCAGCATCAGGCGTAAACCGGTCCAACAGCGAAGCAAGTGGGCGATTGCAGCCGGTTCAGCCGCCGCCACCGCTTTCGGCGCAACACTCGAGAACCGCGAACTGGTCGAAGAACTTGTCGCCCGCATTGAAATCAACCCCATTGACGCGCAATAATCGGGAGACTGTTCAACACAGGGGGCTGTGTGTGCTATACTGAAACCAGCGAGGGACGTATTGTGTGCGCCACGCGAATGCATCGGATGAGGTGCAACCATGACCTGGCCAAGCATGTGGGAACTTCTGATAATTGCAGTCATTGTCCTGCTGCTTTTCGGTGGCAACAAGCTGAAGGAGATCATGAAGGCCTTCGGTGAGGGCATCAGAGAGTTCCGCAAAGCAAGCTCGGCCGTCTCTGACGACGTGCAGGCCGCGGTGAACGATACGTCGAACGAAGACCAGGCGGCAGACGAAACCGCAGAACTCAGCGATCAGGAGAAGTCGCAGGGCCCGGCAGGATAAAATTTCATTCGGATGACGACAGTAATGATGCTTTATAACGTCATTTCCAGGGAAACTGTGATCCGGAATTGCGGCTGTACACGCGCGGCATGTTGTTTCTCCGCCGCGTAGCTTCGAGCGTGCGTACGGCCTGACAGGCGAAATAACATATCTCGAGGAGCACGCAGCGGAGACTGACTGTGCCGCTGCGTTTTTTGTGTCCCACCCCGCCGGTTATACCCAATGACTCCAGGAGGATCACAATGCTGAAGCTTTACAATACATACAGTCGCACGAAGGAAGCCTTCGATGTGCCCGACGGCGCTCCCGTAAAAATCTACTCCTGCGGCCCGACGGTGTACGATTTCGCCCACATCGGCAACCTGCGCACATTTCTGTTCAATGACATTCTGTGCCGCTATTTGCGTTTTAAGGGGTATCAGACCCACCAGGTGATGAATATCACCGATGTGGATGATAAGACCATCGCCGGTGCGAAGTCCGAGGGTATCAGCCTCGAAGAATATACGGGCCGATACGAGGAGTATTTCATGGACGACCTCGAAACCCTGCGGATCGAGGAGGCCTGGAAATACCCACGCGCCACCGAACATATCGAGCAGATGATCAAGCTCGTCAGAACACTGCAGGAAAAGGGCCACGCCTACGAACGCGAGGGCAGTGTCTATTTCGACATCTCGAGCTGGAGCCGATACGGGCAGCTTTCGGGGGTGGAGGTCGGCGAGTCGGGCGAAGAGTTCAGCCGCATGGATGAGGACGAATACGACCGCGACGAGGTCCATGACTTCGTTCTGTGGAAAGCTGCCAGAGAGGATGAGCCGAGTTGGGACAGCCCCTGGGGCCAGGGACGACCCGGATGGCATATTGAATGCTCGGCCCTTGGCCTGGAATACCTCGGCCCCACCCTGGACATCCACACAGGTGCGGTGGACCTGATATTCCCACATCACGAAAACGAAATCGCCCAGGCCGAAGCCGCCACTGGCGAAACCTTCTGCCGATTCTGGGTGCATCCGGCCCACCTCATCGTTGATGGGATGAAGATGTCCAAGAGCCTGGGGAACTTCTACACCCTGCGCGATCTGCTGGAGATGAATTACGAGCCGATGGCGATCCGGCACCAGCTTCTGACCGCACATTACCGCCACCAACTCGACTTCACACTCGATGGTCTGGACGAAAGCACAAAGGCCGTGCGCCGTCTGTGGGACTTCATTGACCGTCTTGACGACTCACCCGCCGCAGGAGAGCACAATGACGAGATTGACGCTGCCGTGCAAAGAGCGTACGAAGACTTCGAGACCCGGATGGACGATGACCTCAATGTCCCGGGCGCGACCGGCGCCGTGTTCACAACCATGAATGAGGTGAATAGACACCTTGTGGACGGTAATCTCGACTCCGAGAATGTCCGGCAGGTGAAGGAGTTCATGGACGCCGCCGACAGCGTGCTCGGCTACATCGCCCACGAGCGGGAGGCGCTGGATGAGGATGTCGAAGAGCTCATCCGCGAGCGGGAACAGGCCCGTGAGGCCGGGGATTACGACCGGGCCGATCAAATCCGTGACGAGCTGCAGGATATGGGCATCGTCCTGGAGGACACGCCGGAGGGCACGCACTGGCGCCGCGTGGAGTAGGCCCTGTGCGTGAAAAGCATAAGAGATCACAAAGCTCCCGGCCACAAAAGTCGGGGGCTTTTGCTTTAAGAGCAACACTGACTCATAAACCTTTTGCGGCTGTCGAAAGGGATGGACTCGGGCTGGAAGCTGGCGGCAAACCCCGCCGCCACCTGAGCCCTGCACACCACGCAGTCCTCAGGCCGAGCCACGGGGATGTTTGGGTTTAGGCGGTGCTGTGGGGCGGGGTCTCCGCCCCGCCGAGAGTCTCTTCAAACCGAGACATTGCTATGGCATAAAGACTCACGACCGGCGCGGTACGCCTTCGGTTGGAGTTTCAAAGGACGAAAACTCCATAGAGCCGCGCGCTGCAGGAACGGCAAACGGTTCTAATAGCATCAGCCTGAGCAACGGCGAGTTTTGTGTTTTTCAGTAATGTTGACTCATAAAAGACCAACCGTGGCTCGGCCCGAGGGCAGTGTCTTTTGCTGCCCGAGGGTGGCGGATTGCCTTCCGTTCGGCTCGCCCCGCGAGGCGAACAGTATCCGCCAGCTTCCAGCCCGAGGCACTTCCATCCTCTTCTATGTCACTTTTTTACAGGCACTCCCACCGTCACATCACTTGTCGCGGAAACCCTCCGCGGGACCGTAGGGCGCCAGCGCCACGGTGAAGTAGGGGTTGAAGGTGGTGTCATCACGCTCGGCGGCGAACCTCCACATCCGCCCGATCAGGTCGCGCCGCACCGCATCGAGCTCCTCCGGCAGCTCCGGATAGGGCTGAAACTGTTCGCCAGTCC
>JBKHJK010000359.1:0-3856 GCA_046538215.1 Armatimonadota bacterium | reverse complement strand
GCGGGCGCTGCTGGACTCACCGCTCCGACAGAAGATCGCCGATGAGCTGATAGAAGGCACCACCGCCGTGTGGATTCTGCTGGAGAG
The DNA here is from genome assembly GCA_046538215.1 of Armatimonadota bacterium. Taxonomy (GTDB): domain Bacteria; phylum Armatimonadota; class Zipacnadia; order Zipacnadales; family UBA11051; genus JBKHJK01. The sequence goes on along the minus strand of JBKHJK010000359.1, from coordinate 3,769 downwards.
CGGTGATGAGAAGAAAGATGAACATGCCGCCGCCGTTCTGGAAAGGGAGCTCAACCGCCTTGAAGAAACGATAGTGTTGACGGTGCCCGAAAGCTCAGCGCCGGGTGCAGATACGCCCGAACTGGGCCCGGTGAAGTTTACAGCCCACCGCCTCAGCCGCCACTCCGTTTCCGAGCGGATGTTTGTCAATATGCTGATCCACTCGGAGGAAGATCTGGCGACAGATTTCAGCGACGAGCCTCTGGTCTTCCTAATCTATGGTCGCGGGCTGATTCTGTACGCCCTCGCCGGCTCCGGTATCAACGAATGGACCATCCAGCAGGCGGCAGAGTTTGTCAGCGGCCCCTGCTCGTGTGAGGTGAAGGCCGGCAATCCTGGCACCGACATGCTGGCAGCAGTTGACTGGCAGGGGCGAGTAACGCCGACGCAGGAAACCACGCCCCCGCCGTCGGGAATCGCAAGCTTCCAGGATAAGGCCGCCGAGGCCCAGCGGCGTTTCGCAGAAGTCGAGGAGAAATATTCCGGAGAGAGGGCTGACGAGGCCACGGACTTTGCAGCAACACACCCAAACGGTGAGCAGGCGCCCAGCGGGCCAGGTGACACGCGCGCACAGGCCGGTGGCGGAGTGCAGCCGGCAGTGCTTCTGGCAGTCATCGCCGGTGCGATTACCATCGCCCTGGTCGCCGTGACGGTCATCAGGCGGAGACGCAAAGATCGGAAGGAAAAGGACGTATGAATGTATTTCGACTCAGTATCCGGGAGATCATGCATCGCAAGCTCAGCTTCGGGCTCGGGCTGCTGTCGGTAATGGTGGCAGTGGCCGTTCTTATTGGCGCTGTGACCCTGTTGAACGGGCACGATGTACGCACTGAGGAGGTCATTGCGCAGAAACAGGAGCAGACGCGCCACGAGATGGAGCAGATGGAGGACGACTACCGCCGCATTATGAAGGCGATGGGGTACAATGTCCTGATTCTGCACGAAGATCAGAGCTTCGATGAAATGCACCGGCTGGGCTATCCGACGCATTACATGCCCGAGGCATACACCCAGCGACTGGCGGATGAAAAGATCGGGCCACTCAACCACCTGATGTCGGTGCTGCAGCAGAAGGTAAGCTGGCCGGAAATGAACCGCGAGGTCCTATTGACAGGGATTCGCGGAGAGGTGCCCATCACCGGCACCAAAAAGGCAAAACGCCCCCCACTCATGGATCCGGTCAAACCCGGCGACATCAAGCTGGGATATCACCTGGCCAACAGCACCGGCCTTGAAGAGAGCGAAACCATCACCCTGCGGGGGCGCGAGCTTACGGTCCGCGAAGTCTATGACCAGCGCGGAACGCAGGACGATCACACCGCCTGGGTGAGCCTTGATCAGGCGCAGGAGTGGATGGGACGAGAGGGGCAGATCAACGGGATTCTGGCCCTGGAGTGTACGTGTCCCATTGATGAACTCGATAGGATCGAAGAACGGGTGCGCCAGATTCTCCCCGACACGCGCGTGCATGAGTTTTCGGCCGTCATGCTTGCGCGGAAAAAAGCCCGTGTACGGGCTGCGGAGGCGCATGAGAAGGCAATCGAGCAGGAGAAACGTTACCGGGCGGAGCTCCGCAGGGAGCGGCAGGCCTTCGCCAGCGTGCTCGTTCCCGTGACGGCTATCGGAGCCGGAGCGTGGATTATGTTTCTGATGCTTAACAACGTTCGTGAGCGCCGGGGCGAGATCGCAATACTGCGGGCCATCGGTGTGAGCGGACGGAAGATCCATTCGGCGTTTGTGCTTAAGGCGGTGATCATGGGGCTTTGCGGAGGTCTCATTGGTGTGGCACTGGGAGTTGCTGTCGGTGCATGGTTGAGCGCTGTGACACCCGCCGGTGGGAACATCGCCGCACTGGTGGATACGTGGGTCCTGGCGGTGGCGGTGTTGGGGGCGCCGGTGCTGGCGGCACTGGCGAGTCTGCTGCCGGCCCGTCTCGCGGCGACGCAGGACCCCGCGGAGGTACTCCAGGAGGAATGAGCGCGATGGTAGGCGTTGAGAACGTGAGCAAAGCGTACCGCACCGGAGGCGGGCAGGTCCGGGCGCTTGATGATGTCACCCTGGAGGTCGGGCCGGGTGAGTTTACGGCTGTGCAGGGGCCGAGCGGATGCGGGAAAACGACGCTTTTGCTGACAGTAGGTGGCCTGCTGCGACCCGACGGAGGATCGGTGCGGGTGGATGGCGAGGATATATACGCACTTGCCCCGGAGGACAGAGCCGCTTTTCGCGCCACCACCATCGGGTTTGTCTTCCAGCAGTTCCACCTGGTACCATATCTCACTGTGCTGGATAACGTCCTCTCTCCGACGCTCGCATTGCCAGACGCCAATGCGAGAGTGCGTGCCATGGAGCTGCTGGAGCGCTTCAGCATCTCCACCAGGGCCACTCACACTCCAGGCGAATTGAGCACCGGTGAGCGACAGAGGGTGGCGCTCGCCCGGGCCATGCTGCAAAAGCCGCGTGTGATCCTGGCCGACGAACCGACCGGCAACCTGGATGAGGATAACGCCGCAGAAGTGCTGCGCGCGCTGACGGACTTTGCGGACAGCGGAGGCATCGTCCTGCTGGTGACCCATGACCATTCAGCCGCGTCACAGGCGCAGAATATTGTGCACCTGCGGGATGGCCGGCTGCTGGACGAACCGCCCGCCCGCACCCGGCAGACCGCCCGCACCCCGGGGTGAGAGACAGCACTGAGGAGCCCGATTCATATTCTGCCGTCCCGGAACGATCTGCCGGAGTACCGGGAGGCAAAGAGACGTGGTCGCGGTGCCTTAGATGAAGGGATGCTGCGTGAGCGTTTTCACAGGAGGAATGTGGCGTGCACGGTCGTTTGGGATTTACACTTATCGAACTGCTGGTTGTCGTCGCGATAATCGCAATACTTGCCGCGATGCTCTTCCCGGTTTTCGTCCGTGCTCGCGAACAGGCGCGGCGGACTGCGTGTGCGGCCAATCTCCGTCAGCTTGGACTGGCAGCAAAAATGTATGCGTCTGATTACGACGAATGGCTCCCCTGTGATTACTATGCGGCCAACTCTGCCACCACCCACAGCCGCCTGGTGAACCAGATTATGCCCTATATCGAAAACATGGATATCCTCTACTGCCCCTCCCAGCCGCGAGTGGCAGAGTGGATGACGGACTACCAGGACTCCGAAGAAAATCGGAACAAGGGAAATATCGGGTATTACTACTTCAGCTTCGATCAGGTGCCCGGCACCGTAACACCGGGCAAGCCGGACTTCAATACCTGGGCCTCGTGGGGCTTCACCCGGATGCGCACGGGCGACAGACCCCGGGTGATGAGCGAGATGTGGGACCCCGAATGCTGGCTGTGGTCGGATGCCTGGTGCAAGCTGACGCGGGTCCAGCATGGCGTGACCCTCCACGAGGGCGCGACATGTTCCATCAATATCTGCTATCTGGACGGCCATGTGAAATTTCAGACCCTTCCGGCCAAGACGATGTGGAAGTAGGTAGGAGATGTAGAGTAGCCGTTTGGCCCGCAGCCGCGGCACTCGCAGGGGATGTGGTGACATGCTCCGACCGGTAGGTGCAGGATCATGCCGGTTTTGCAGCAGCCCAATGATGCCTCATGAAAATGAAACCATGACGCTACGCGCTTCCATGGCAGATGCAGGGAAGAGGCCTCGGGGCTGGAAGCTAAAAACGGGATCCGTTTTCACCCTCGATTTGCGCTGCGACTACCAAATCCAGGGCCGAACCAGGGC
>JBKHJK010000358.1:0-3867 GCA_046538215.1 Armatimonadota bacterium | reverse complement strand
TGCAGACCGAATATCCCGATGTCGAAGGCGTCGAAGAGCTCCAGCAACCGGATGTCAGCACACGCAGGGGCCACCGCCGGGATTTTCATAGAAGGCTCCGCAGGAAGCTCGCAAAGCGTATCGAGGACGAAAAGCTGGATCCGCTGGTGGGCGTCAACCGCCCGCCGGAGGGCATGAAGCAGGGGCCGGATTTGCCTCCAACGCATTTCCGCGGCCGTCCGAAAATCTCCAGAGAAGAGGCCGAAGAGCTCCGCGATGACCACCAATCGCCGGATAAGGCGGAAAAGGACACCCCTATCAAACACGGTGATTCGCTGGCCTCACGGGCCCGCCGGCTGAAGAAAAAGCGCAGGAAAAACACCGACGACTGACCGGGAGCGATATATGGACGCCGAAACCTTCATACAGCGCATTCAAAGCCACGACCGTTTTCAGGACCAGATTGTGCACGTGCAGCGCCTTCCCGCCCGGCCTCCGAAGTACGGAGAGCTGCAGGACGGGCTTCGTCCGCCGGTGCAGGAGGCCCTCAGCAAAAAGGGCATCCACCGTCTCTACAGCCACCAGGCCCAGGCGATCGAGGAGATTCGGGAGGGCCGAAATGTCGTCATCGTCACCAGCACCGCCAGCGGCAAGACGCTCTGCTACAACATCCCGGTCATGGAGACGGTCGCCAATGACTCCATGGCCACGGCGCTGTTGCTCTACCCGACCAAAGCTCTGGCCCAGGACCAGCTTCGGGGCCTGGGAGATTTCCAGATGCCAGACAGTGGTCTCAATTTCATGGCGGGCACCTATGACGGCGACACTCCCGGCAACCTCCGCCGAAAGCTCCGCGACGGCGGGCATATCATCCTCACCAATCCCGACATGCTCCACCAGGGCATCCTGCCACATCACGCGAAGTGGAACCGCTTTTTCACGCACCTGAAATACGTCGTAATTGATGAGGTGCACGCCTACCGGGGCGTTTTCGGCTCACACCTGGCGAACGTAGTGCGGAGGCTCCGGCGGATCTGCAACCATTACGGCTCCGATCCGCAGTTTGTGTGCTCATCCGCCACCATCGACAACCCCAGAGAGCACGCGCAGAACATCGTCGGGGCCCCTATGGAGCTTGTTGATGATGACGGCTCGCCCCGCGGTTCAAAATGCTTCGTTTTCTGGAACCCCCCGCCCATTGAAACCGCCGCCCGGGGTGCATCCGACGACTGGCGTGTCGGTGGCGACCGCAAGAGCGCACGATGGGAGGCCGTGCACCTTCTGACCACGCTGGTGCAGGAGCAGATCCAGACGATTGCCTTCGTCCGCACGCGGCTGAGCGCCGAACTGATATTCAAGAACTCGCGCGACATCCTCCGGCGAATATCACGGAAGCTGGCCAACTCCATCCGCGCCTACCGGGGCGGATATTTGCCCGAAGAACGCCGGGAGATTGAAAAGAAGCTGGCCTCCCGGGATATTCTCGCGGTGTCCAGCACCAACGCCCTGGAGCTCGGTATTGACATCGGCACCCTGGACGCCTGCATCATGGTCGGGTATCCCGGCAGTGTCGCCAGCCTCTGGCAGCAGTCCGGTCGGGCGGGACGCGGCACTGATGAGGCGCTCGTCATTCTCGTCGGGCAAAACTCGCCGATGGACCAGTACCTGATGACCCACCAGGACTATATCTTCGAGCAGAATCCCGAGCAGGCCGTCGTGGACCCGGACAACCCCCACATCACCATCGGGCATATCCGCTCCGCCGCCTACGAGCTGCCCATTCCCGATGAGGAAGTGGACAGCTTCGGCCCGTATTCTGACGTGGTGCTGGAGCTTCTGGAGGAAGAGGGGCGGGTGCAGCACCTCGACGGAAGCTGGTACTGGAGCAGCTCCGAATACCCCGCCGCCGACGTGAGCCTTCGCAACATCTCCGGCCCCGTCTATACCATCCAGGACGAATCCGAGGGCGAGCGGGTCATCGGCACCCTCGACGAGGTCAGCGCACTCTCACAGCTTCACGACCACGCGGTGTATATCCACGGCGCCGAAACGTATTTCGTCAACGAGCTGGACATCGAGCAGAAGATTGCACATGTCGAAAAACGCGATCTGGATTACTACACCCAGTCGGTGCAGAACTCGCAGATTCGGATTGATGAAATCGAACAGGAAGACCAGTGGCGTGGCGCCGATATCGGCTTTGGGGATGTCACAGTAACGACCACGATCCCGATGTTCAAGAAGGTCGGTTTTGACGCCCGTGACAGTCTCGGGTTTGAGAACCTGGAGCTTCCTCCACAGACACTGGAAACGGTCGCCACATGGTTCGCGCCGCCCCCGGAAGTTGTGCAGGAGATGCAGCATCAGGGCATGATCATCGGCGAGGCGCTCATCGGAATCGCCAACGTTTTCGTCGAAGTCGCGCCTCTGTACGTGATGTGCGATCCCCAGGACATCGGCACCGTCGTGGATGCGAGCTGTCTGGGCCGCGATGCGCTGTTCGTGTATGACCGCTATCCGGGCGGTATGGGCTTTTCACAGCGCTGTATGAACGCCATTGGCGGCATTATGGAGACGATTGAGACGGTGATCGAGCAGTGCCCGTGCGAGGACGGCTGCCCGTCATGTGTCGGCTCGGCGGTCCCGGCCTATGCGATGACGGATATGGATGATTCCGTGCGAGGACGGATCCCCGACAAAACAGCCGCCCTCACGCTTCTGCACAGCATATCGGGATAAAACACTACACCCTCAGCGACAAAACATCGTGCCGGCAAGCGGACCATGAAGCAGGTGTATGCTCTCAACGCGTCCTTTGCGTGCTTTTGGGGAGTTTTGAACATTGACCTCCTTCGCCGGCAGGGACTTGCCATTTTCCTGTCTGATGACATTTAGCGCGTGATCCGCGGCCAATGATATTATTCTTGTGATTATGCAACAGCCTTGCAGGATATACATTGTACGTGTAGAAATATTCACTGCGCATATCTTAAATCACTGTGACACCGGAGGTCTGATGTCATGCACAAACGTGGCTTTACTCTCATCGAGTTGCTGGTGGTCATCGCGATCATCGCAATCCTGGCCGCGATCCTTTTCCCTGTGTTTGCACGAGCACGTGAGAAGGCGCGCCAGGCGAGCTGTTCGAGTAACCTCAAACAGCTTCAACTCGCCGTATTGATGTATGCCGAGGATTATGACGAAATCCTGGTGAGCGAGGCGTACGACTACAATCACAATGGCGATTCCAATGACGTTGGTGAGGACGGGACCTGGCGAGCGGCAATATTCCCCTATGTAGAAAACGCTCAACTCTTCATCTGCCCCAGTCACAAGCCCAGTGGAGACATTTTTGATGGACGCTACAACGACAAAGGGATGGTCGCAAGCTATTGCATCAACGACGCCCATCAGGATTCAGGCGCTCCATCCCCACCGCGCGGGCGGGCCATGGCACAGATTGACGATGCGTCCAGCGTCATCTTCCTGCTGGAGAGCAATGGTGCAGCCGATGATGTGTGTCCCGCCTCAAATGAATACGGCTGGACCCCCAGCGGCTGGGCAAAACGCCACAACGACGGGGCAAACTACTCGTTCGTAGATGGCCACGTCAAATGGCTGAAGCCCGACGCAATTGACGTGCCTCCAACTGAGGGCGACTCGCTGCTCACTATCGAGAAGGAGTAAAAGCGGCCGCCGCGTGTTGAAACATGCACATCCGTGCCATGAGGCCGGGCCTGTGCCCGGTACCTGTTTAGCGTGAAGGGACGAGGCCCCTCGTGCCGTCCGTGATTCGGAGAGCCTTTGGAGTTTGATATATGACTATGAAACTTCCCGTGGCTCGGCCTGAGACGTGCGCAGTTTGCACGGCTCAGGTGAGAATTGAGC
>JBKHJK010000357.1:0-3870 GCA_046538215.1 Armatimonadota bacterium | reverse complement strand
GCGCACGGCTGGCCGATCCGGGCGAATTTACCAAGCGAGCATACTATTTTGGGAGAATCGACCTCGCCCAGGCCGAAGCAGTTGCCGATATCATCAACGCACGCACCGAAGAAAGCCAGAAAGCCGCCGTGCAGCAGCTTTCAGGCCAGCTGTCGGAGGAGATTAACGATTTCCGACAGGCCATTCTGGACCTGCTTTCTCAGATTGAAGCATCCATTGATTTCATTGACCAGGATATCGAAATCATCTCGGCAGATGAAATCGCCACCAACATAGGAGATTTGATCGCCGAGGTGAACGAGCTGTTGGACACTGCCGGGCGCGGACAGGCTCTTCGCGAGGGGCTGAGGGTGGCGATCGTCGGACGCCCCAATGTCGGCAAATCCAGCCTGCTCAATGCCCTGGTCAACGACGCCCGCGCAATCGTCACTGAGGTTCCCGGCACCACCCGCGACGTCATCGAAGACACGCTGGACATCGAAGGTATTCCGGTCACTCTTGCCGACACCGCAGGGTTGCGTGACACCGAAGACGCGATTGAGGCACAGGGCGTGGAACGTGCTGAAAATGTCATGGCGCAGGCTGATCTGGTGCTGCTGGTGATCGACACGGCCCGGGCGTTGACCGACTACGACCGCCGCCTGCTCCGACGGCTTTCACCGCAGCGGGGTATCGTGGTGATGAATAAAGAAGATCTCCCCACCGCGGTGCAAAGTGGTGAGGTCGAGCAGCTCACCGATGCTCCGACAGTTTGGGTTTCGGCCAAAGAGGGAACCCATCTGCAGGAGCTGGAAAAGGCTGTGGCCTCGACTGTATGGGAGGGCAAAACCGGGGGATCCGGAGAGACGATCGTGACGAATGTGCGGCACAAAAACGCCCTGCAGAGAGCGGCCGAGGCCCTGAGGCGCGCCGAAGACGCCTGCGAGGAGGGCTATTCGGAGGAATTCATTGCCTCGGATCTGCGCGAGGCGCTCCATGCGCTGGGCGAAATCGTGGGGAAATTTCTGCCCGAAGAGCTGTTGGATACCATCTTTTCCCGATTCTGTATCGGCAAATGAATCAGCGCAGGCAGACCAGGCGCCCATCACCCGTGCCGAAATAGACGCCGCTTTCAACCACTGCAGGCGACGAAAAAAGCTTCGCATCCATATCTACGGAAGCCACCTCTGTCCCCTCCGGGATATCCCACAGATGAACTCTTCCATCGTGGTTGCCGAAGATAAGCATGTTCCCCGCCAGGGCAGGGCTGCAGTCGGCGACTCCGCCAAGCCCCTTTTTCCAGAGCTCCCTGCCGTCCGAAAGCCTGGCGGCATACATGTGAGTGGAGGAGGTATAGCCGCTGACCCCTGCGTAGTACACCCGGTCACTGTCACACACCGGTGTGTGCAAAAGTGACGTGTCATCTGTCTCCTGCCAGATAATCTCTCCGTTCTGGCGGTTCATGCAGATGACAAACGGCACCTTCGGAGGCTTCAGGCGGCTGGGGGTCATCACCCCCACAATAACCCGGTCACCGAAAACCACCGGCGTGGCGATGATTTTGCCCTCAAAGCTCTGAGACCACGTTTCTTCTGCTGTTGATTCGTCGCAGGCGTACACGGTGCCGCTCTCGTCGCCGTAAATGACCTGGCCGTCACCATCACCTGCAGCGCCGGCACTGACTGCAGCCCCCTCCCGCTGCCACACCCGCTCTCCACTCTCAGCCCCCACGCACCGGAAGGTTCCATCCATCGAGCCAATATACACGCGACCCCCAGACACCAGCGGAGAGGCCACGACGGGGGCCCACGTCCGCACCCTCCACAGCATCTCTCCATCCGCAGCATCGAAGGCGTACAGGCACCGGTCCACAGAGCCCACAAACACTCTGTCATCTGACACAGCGGGCGATGAAATGACGGCGCCATCGGTCTGTGAGCGCCACAACTCCGTTCCGTCGGACGCCTGGACACACACGACATCGCCATCCGCTGTCCCAACGTACACCCGGTCTCCGACCACCGCGGGCGATGAATCCACCGAGGAGCCCAGCCTGATGCTCCAGGCGATTGAGACATCAGCCGTGATCTCGGTCTCCGCTCGTCCGGAGCGCATCATATCGCCGTGGAAGGTCGGCCAGTCGGCGGAAACGCCACTCGACAGTGCGAGAAGACCGATCATCAGGAACGTAAGAAGCCTGTATGCACGCTGCAATACAATTCACCTTATCCGAAGACGCCGCCCGAGACTTCAGGCGGCGTCCCTCGTTGCGTCTGACGTATGGTCCGCGGCAGTATCGTGGTTCGGGTGATCTCGCCTGTGTCGTTCCGGCGTCCCCAAACCCACAAGCACGGCACCGGACTCCATCCATGTGGCACAGCTTTCGTCAATCATGCGGGAGTGCCGATAACAGCCCGGTATTTTGTCTTAACTGCTGGCGTGACAAATATTTCTGCATCCGAAAATACAATGGCGCCCTCCCGGATGCAGGGGATTTCAGCACTGGCCGGAAAACTACGAGCCGGGCTCCCATGGCCGGGGCGGCCGGTCACCAGGTTCCACGAGACGGATTGGAGCCGGAAGTGTGGTCCGCTGGTCGGCGACGACATCCACAAGTATCGGATCGTCCACAGGCAGTGCCAGCCAGTCCGGGAGAGTGAGTATGACTTCCAGGTCCTCTCCGGGTGGTATGCCCTCAATCAGGAAGTTCCCGTTTGCATCGGTGCGTCCGGTCACGCCGTTAATGGTGACCTCGATGTTCTCCAGACCCTCATCGGTCGTGTAATAAAGGATCTGCCCGGCAACGCGTCCCGAATCAGTGGGCTGGACGGGATCTCCGTCGCCGTTACCACCGTCGGGGGCAGCTCCACCGGAGGAACCACCACACCCGGCGATCACTCCGACCAATGCTATCAGTGCAACGGTTGTCAGCACTTTCCAGACGCAAGTTCTTCTCATACTCACTACACTCCTACTTCGTCACATTGCTCGTTGAGATGCGCGTTTCTTATTTCGTTACCGGTTGAGCATGAGCTTGGTCAGTCCGCGTGACTGCTGTCCGTTCTCGGCCTGTGCGCGGACTTCAATCAAGTACATTCCTGACGGGACGGGTGCGCCGCCGGTATTGCGGAGGTTCCATGTCTCCGTATTGACCCCGGCCTGCGCGACCCTGTCTGTGGCTATGACCCTGACACACCGTCCGGCCATATTCATCACCCGCATACTCACCTTGCACGGCTTGGTGACATTGTAGGTGACGACTGCGCCTTCGCCGCTCTGGCTGGCACTGGCGGTGGAGACCACCAGGCTTCCGACACTGCGCGGCTCAACCGTCAGCCGGAAGCGGCGTGTGTTGGAGTCGCTCGTCACGTTATAGGTGTACGCCTGCATGGTCCGAGCGTATATTGTCTTCTCGGCATCCAGATCCGTCAGCATGACCTGGTACTGGTGCGGCACCTCAGTCAGGTCGGGCAGTGCCACTTTCACTTCCGCAGGCCCGACATCAGCAGCCACCACGAAGTCGTAGGTGTCGCTGCCGTCACTGCTGCTGCGGATGTCGCGGGCCAACTGCCGTCCATCATCGCCCACGAAATAGACATCCACACTGCCCGGGACCGCCGGCGGGTTCGGCAATGTATGCACAGCGCCCTGTCCGGGCACCACGCCGGCGACACTGCAGGTATCGGACCGGCCGTTGGCGGACGCGGTGACCGGAACAGCATACCCATCCCCGAGGTCCACCTGCTGGGGTTCGATGGTCCTGACATCGGCCGTGTTAGTGCTCGCAGTCACGGTCAGCGAAATACCGCCGCTTTCAGCCAGTACCCACATGCCCTCCCACGGATCAACATAGGCCCGTGTGGCATTCACAGCAGGCTTGGAGGATATCAG
>JBKHJK010000356.1:0-3873 GCA_046538215.1 Armatimonadota bacterium | reverse complement strand
CCTCTACCGCCTCGACCCGGACGGCCACCAGATCTGGAAGACACGCACCTACGGGCATCAGCCGCGAGACTACGAGACCGGGAAGGTCAAAGAGATATTGGTGACACCCCTGCAGTCGGACGGACCTCCGGTTATACTCGCGGGTGCGGACAACTGGCATCTGTCAGCATTCACCCTCGATGGGGAGGAACTGTGGCATTGCTGGTATTACTCCCACAGCACCACCTTCATTACCACCGGTGATATTGATGGAGACGGAGTGAAGGAGATATTCCAGGGTACGTCATTTGCCGATACAAACTGGTTCGACGCCAGGGGCGAAGAATCGCACTTCCAGCGCCCTCGCATCGGCCCCGCAGCCGACGGTGTCACCGCCGATCTGGATGCTGATGGCAAAGATGAGATGATCGCGGTGGGTCAGAAGGGCGTCGCCGCCATGACCGTTGTGGCGGGTGAAGAGCCTCGGGCCTGGGATGACCGCGTCGAATGGCGGATTGACACGGGATGCCCCCAGACCAGTGTGGTTGTCGCTGATGTGGATGGCAACGGAGTTGACGATATCGTCACCGCGGGCAAAAACGGCTTCATCTGGGCCGTCGGGGAGGGCGGAGGGGTCCACTGGGTGCGAAATGCCGGAAACTCCATCAATGACCTGGTCATCGCCGATCTCGACCGCAGCGGGAAGTCGGCGATCCTGGCCGCCTCCGACGATGGAAGCGTGCAGGTATGGTCTCTTAATGGCCGGCTGCTGAGGCGTATCAACATCGGCGTACAGGTCGTCAAAACTGCAGTTGCAGATATTGATGGAGACGGAAATCAGGAGATCGTGGCTGTCACCATTGACAATATTCTCCACGCCGTCAGACCGTAGTTGTGAGCCATAAAGCCCGACTGGCCAGCGAAAACGCCGTCAGATAAAAAGGCCTGTTTGGCCCCACAAAACCTGACAGAACCGTGCATAAACGCGACTGAGTGGCAGTTTACTGGTCAATGAGACCGTGACTGCATACCGTCGCTGTCCTGAGGTTGGGGCGCAGCTTTCACATCGGCTCCAGCGCCGTTGCACGCCTGACGTCCAACTGAGCTTTTGAGGCTTCAAGAACCGCGCCCATCCATGGCCGCCCTTCCGTGGGGATCCCGACGATGGTCGAGAAAACCAGTTCCTCGTCTATGAAGACCTCCGCGTAACGATCCCGCCTCAGCAGACGCACGGTGTACGGCACACCCGTCTCAATCGTGCGGAAATACCGATCCAGTGTATCATCAAGCAAAATTCCGTACGGCGCTGGGCGCAGATGACCTATAGTGACTTCATTGCGCCGGGCATCGAGCACGACGCAGACTGTCTTTGCCAGCTCCTCGCCTCGACCAAGAACCAGTCCGGCACGCTCTCCCTGGAGAATGCAGACGGTGACCTCGAGGTCCAGATCCGTTGTCTCGACGTCAACGCGACAGGCGCAGACGCCCCGAGAGCATTCGCCTGCAATCCGGCTCGGCGTGAACTCCCACGTCCCCCTTGCCCACGGCTCGTCTTCCATGGGACAGGGTGCAATGCCGGATATCTCGCTGCGCCAGATCTTGCTCAGGCCCGACCAGGGCCGCAGGACCAGGCGATCTCCAGCGCGGTCAAGCACTTTCGGCAAACCCAGCGCCCGGGGGGGAACCTGCGGTGATGTCTCCGGTGTAATGATGATACACCAGGCGCTCGTTTTCATACTCAACTGACCGTGCCACAACAGCGTCACGCCTCCCCTCGCCCGAACCGATGAGGAGATTGTCTTCAGGCCCATTCCAGGGGCCATCGAGCTGCGATGAGCAGAGGTAGAACGTGCCGCTGGCCCGCCGGCGAAAGGCCGTGTCAATGCGGCGCCCCCAATTGGAGCCGGTGTTGAAAGTCAGCCACCAACTCCCCATGAACTTAAACACCTCCGGTACCTCCATCACGGGATATTCTCCGGTGGCAGCGATCGGCTCAAGCGTCCTCCATTGGTCCAGAGAAGCGATGCTGCCGCGGGCGACGCAGCCGCGTCCCGACGGGGCGCCATGGTCGCTTCTCGCACACAGATAAGCGTACCAGCCGCCGTCCGGGTGACGTACGACAAATGGATCGCGCCAGGCCGGTGTGTCACCCGTCGAGGGGTCGGAATGTTCATACGGCGATTGGAGCTGCTGGGGCCAGACAGGCGCGTTGAAGGGCTTGTCCCAGGTGAAAAGATCGTCGCTCACAGCCAGGCCGATCTTCTCCTGAGGATCAACACGCCCCGTGTAGGCCATGTAGTAGCGCCCATCATCGTATTGGAAAACATGCCCCGTGCCGATCCGTCCGCTGTCCCATGATCCCGGCGGGCCTGTGAGTTCGATAAATGGCAGTTCGTGCCAGTGAAGCCAGTCGCGGCTGGTAGCATGGCCGATCAATCTGTGGGTGTTGTTGTCAACCTGTGGAGCAAGGTAAAACAGATGAATGGTTCCATCCTTGACAAAAACCCAGGTGTCATGGAGAACGCGCTCCGGGTTGGATGGACGGAAATTCATGACATAAAGCCTCCCTGCAACGGCGCAAAACAGCGGTCACCTGAAGTGTGTGCCATTGTTCCCTTCTTCGCGCCCGTCGTGTACCAGCGCCTCCGTTTGCTGGAGTGTATCGCAACAGTCCCTCATAAAACCGAAGAGACGCCGTGGCTCGGCCTGAGAAGCGTTGTTGCACGACACAGGTGGGAGATCGTAGGCGTAGTTTATCTCCCAGCTTTCGGTGGAGTTTTCGTGATTCGTGATCTCACGAAAACTCCAAATGCTGATTGCGCGCCGCGCAATCAGCTACGCCCGAGTCCATCCCTTTCGATGGCCGCAAAAGTTTTATGCGTCATTTTTAATCGTATCGCAAATGACCTCCCCCATTTTTTGGACCAGTCAGAGTGAGAGAGTTGCGGCCGTTGTTTCGCCGTGTGGGTGCAGGGAGGGCGTGGCCGGGCCCCACCGTCACGGGAGTCACAGAAATAGTTGCGCGCCTGCCCCGATGGGCATCAACGACGTTATCCCACATTCGGACATTGATGTTCACGCCGCCCTCCAGCTCGATTCCATCGTCTGACGGAGTTCCCGAGAAGTCATTGTTATAGATGTCCAAGTCCTCATGCCGGCACCGAATAGCGGCGATATCCCGGGTCTCGCGTACATTGACGGAATTGCCCTGGATTATGAGATCGCGGCCACTGCCGCTTATGTGCCACGGGTATTGCAGCTTTCTTTTGGCCTCAAAGCGGTTGTTTTGAATGGTAATATCCTGGAAATCCCGGGCATCCCGGAATGCAAAGAAGTTGAAGTCCTCCGCACACTCCTTCACGTAAAAATGATTATCCTGGATCACGACCCTCTGGACATCTGAGCCCAGGTGCACATGACGCCGACGTTCGGTGGAATTGGCTCTGATATCGAATCGCTCAAACACCACATCAGGGCAGCCATCGGGGAACTCGATGAGAAATTTACCGCTCCTGGCATCGTCAACAATTGCGCCCTCCGTACCCGTTATGGTAAGAGGGTTCCCCGGCTCGCCGCTGCTGCTGACGGTAATGGACTCAGAATAGACGCCCGGCATCACGATGACAGTATCCCCAGGAGATGCGGCGGAAATGGCCCCGCTGATGGTCTGGTAATCGCCGGCATCGTTCTGATCCACGGTGATGCGTCGGCCGTTTGCCACGGGAAACCGCGAACGGGCGCGTTTTTACCAGGCATTCGTGAGCACGGTGAAAAGAGCCATCCAGACTGATTGTCTCGAGCCGCAACTCGTATTCCGTGGCAGGCTGGAGATGCATGATACTCCCGTGAAGGCGGCGGATCATCGGAGCCACATCGCTTGCTACAACCTCAAGT
>JBKHJK010000355.1:0-3875 GCA_046538215.1 Armatimonadota bacterium | reverse complement strand
CCGTCCAGGAGGTTGACGTTCCAGTGCCCGTCGCCGCCTCCTTCGAGGGGGAGGTCATCCGCCGCGAAGACATGCAGGTAGAATTTGGCGGGAAGTATTCCGATGCCATGGAATACCTCGCGATGCGGGAACCCGAGGAAGTTACGGATGGGAAGGTTGAGGTGGTCGGGCCAGATCTGGACACAGTTGAAGAGGGCGGCTCCATGAATATGGGGCTGCTCATTGAAGTTGCGGGCCGAAAGATGCAGAGAGATTTCGAATCAATCCTTGAACGCCAGACCCACACCGCAGTCAATCACGCCATGGGGATCTTCCACATGGGACAGCGCAATATGGCGTGGCTGCGGGTCTCGAAGAATGCCTATGATGCAGGCTGGAGACTGAATCACTTCGGTGAGGTCATCATCGCTCACCTCAAGAACGAATTCGGGGCCATCGTTGACAGGGCGCAGGTCACTGTGACCACAGAAGAAGACCTTATCGAGGAGTTCCTTGAGGAGGCGCGGCCGGCCTACCAGTACCGCGACCAGCGTATTGCGGAGCTCCGTGATGAAGAGGTTGACCTGTTTTACTCCTGCACCCTGTGCCAGTCATACGCTCCGAACCACGTCTGCGTCATCAGCCCGGAGCGGCTGGGCCTGTGTGGCGCTTACAACTGGCTGGACGGGCGTGCGGCGTACGAGATGAACCCCCACGGCCCGAACCAGCCGGTTGAAAAAGGCAGGGTCATAGACCTTGAGAAGGGCGAGTGGAACAACGTCAACGATTTCGTGTACCAGAATTCGAACCAGACAATTGAACGTGTCTGCCTGTATTCACTCATGGACGCGCCGATGACCTCCTGTGGATGTTTCGAGTGCATCATGGCGGTGCTGCCCGAAGTCAATGGGTTTATGATCGTCAACCGCGAATACGCCGGGATGACACCACTCGGTATCACCTTCAGCACCCTTGCCGGCCAGGTGGGCGGCGGGCACCAGACGCCGGGCTTCCTGGGCGTGGGCCGGAGGTATGTGCTCAGCCGGAAGTTCATTGCGGCCGATGGCGGGCTGCCCAGACTCGTGTGGATGACCGAAGAGCTCAAGCAGGATCTTGGCGAGGAGCTGTATGAGCGCGCCGAAGAGCTCGATATGCCAGACCTGCCCGACCTGATCGCCACCGAAGAAAACGCCGAGACCATGGAAGAGCTTACCGAATACCTCCAGGGGCAGGGACATCCCGCCCTGGAAATGGAATCGCTATTCTGACACAAGGAGGGCGTGAACCTTGCCTTTAACAGCAGTCGATATCTATCCGCATCTCCCACACACCAACTGCGGTGATTGTGGCGTCCCCACCTGCATGGCGTTTGCCATGAAACTCGCACAGCAGCAGGCATCACTGGATGAATGTCCACATGTGTCAGAGGAGGCACAACAGGCTCTGGAAAGCGCCTCTGCGCCGCCGATGGCAACAGTGACTGTGGGGGAGGGGGAAAACGAGCTGAAGGTCGGGGGAGAGACTGTTCTATTCCGGCACGAGGAGCGTTTTCATCACCCCTGTGGCATCGCACCGACGGTGGATACCTCACTTTCCGACGAGGAAATTGTGGAGCGGATCGAAAAGATCAATACTGCCGAGTACGACCGTGTGGGTATGATGCTTGGAGTTGATCTTATTGCTTTGCGGGATTCCGGCAACGGCCGCCTGACCGAAGCGGTAGAACTTGCGCAGGCAAACAGTGATCTGCCCCTCGTGTTGATGACCGACAGTGTCGATGCGATGGGAGCCGCACTGGAGATTTGCGGCGACAGCAAACCGCTTCTGTGCGGCGCGAATGCAGAAAACGTTGACGACATGATGGCCCTGGCAGCAGATAACGACTGCCCCCTGGTTCTCAGGGGTAACGGTCTTGAACTCGCGGAGGAACTCGGTGAGAAAGCCGCCGCAGCGGATGGCGATCAGTTCTTCATTGACAGCGGAGCGACAAACATCGGTGATATGGTCAGACATCAAACCATCATGCGCCGACTGGCTCTCAATCAAAAGTTTGATCCATTCCGCTTCCCCACCTTTGTGGAATGCTCATACCAAGAGCCCGAGCAACAGGTCACGCAGGCGAACGCAGCCATTGCAAAATACCCAGCCGTTATCGTGACCGACCTCGTCGAACCCCAGCACCTGCTTCCGCTGATAACCGCCCGGCTAAATATTTACACGGATCCGCAGAAGCCCATCCAGGTCGAGCCGAAGCTGTATGAGGTAGGCGACGTAACCGAGGATTCACCCGTGCTGGTGACCACAAACTTCTCACTGACGTATTACCTCGTCGAAGGCGATGTTATGACAAGTAAGGTGCCGGCATACATACTGGCCGTGCAGACCGACGGGACCTCAGTTTTGACCGCCTGGGCTGCAGGTGACCTGACCGGAGACAGCATTGGTCAGGCCGTTGAGGACGCCAAAATCGAGGAGAAAGTGTCACACCGCAAGCTGGTCCTGCCCGGTGGTGTGGCAGTGCTGCAGGGCAAGACCGAGGAAGCGTGCGGCTGGGAAGTCGTCGTCGGACCCGAGCAGTCGTCGGATCTCGCACAATTCTTCCGCCAGCGGGGTTGGTCGTAGAGATGGCTTCGATTGAAGTCACCATCCAGCCCGATGACATTCACATTGCAACAGAGCCCGGCGACCTGCTTTTAGATATTGCTCTGAAGACGGGAGTGCCGGTGCTGTCGGAATGTGGAGGGCAGGGTGAATGTGGATCCTGTCGCGTGGAGGTGCAGAGTGGGCTAATCCGCCGTCTGAACCGTGACGGTGCGGAAGAAGAAATCACTTCGCCAAAGATCGTGCTGGCATGCCAGACCGAGGCGCTCGGGGACGTGGTGATGCGCATCCCAGACGAATCACGCCTCGCGTCGGCCGGGGCGAGTGTCGCCGGATATATTCATCCCGTTGCGGCTGAGTTCGTCGGCCCCCCACGTCGGGGGTTTCCCCTTGCAGAGCGACGATGGGTCGAGCTGGAACCACCATCGTTCGATGACCCCACATGTGACTGGGAGCGGCTGGTGACAGATCTGCAGGAGGGTGATTTCGAAGGCCGGGAATTCACCGCCACTCTGCGGGTGCTTCGCGATCTGCCCACTGTCATGCGCGAAAACGATTTTCACGTTGTGGCAACGCTCGCCGATTGTGGCTGTCACCATGAGGTTATTGATATTACGGCCCCCGCTCCGAAGGATGCTCTGGGGCTGGTCGTTGACCTCGGAACCAGCAACGTCAAAGCGGAACTGGTGGATCTTGCAACAGGGAGAATCCTGGCGGACGGCACCGCGGTAAATGCCCAGACGCGCTTCGGCGAAGACGTCATTTCACGGATTATCTACACCCAGGAACACGAGGACGGCGCCGACCGCCTGCAGGAAGCTATTGTTAGCACAGTCAACGGCCTTATTGACAGCTTCCTGGCAAGCACCGGCAAGCGCGCGGAAGATATTATTGCCGTGTCATGTGACGGGAATGCCACCATGATCTCTCTGCGGTTCAAAATTCCCCCTGACACCATCCGGCGCGCGCCGCATATCGCCCCAACCTGCCGTCCCCCGATCGTGCCGGGCGAAGACCTCGACCTGAACACGCATCCGAAAGCCAGTGTCTTTTGCGCTCCCGCCATCAACGGCTATGTTGGTGGTGACATCAGCGCCGGTATCCTGGCCACCGGACTTTTTGAGGCCGAAGACCTCACCCTGTTGATAGATGTGGGGACCAACGGCGAGATTGTCCTTGGCAACAGGGACTGGCTCACCTGCTGTTCCTGCTCGGCGGGGCCTGCTTTCGAAGGGATGGGCATTCAGTGTGGTCTCCCGGCTCGACCGGGAGCGATCGACTCGGTCGAGTATGAC
>JBKHJK010000354.1:0-3889 GCA_046538215.1 Armatimonadota bacterium | reverse complement strand
GTGGTGATGTACGCATTTCCGGGGCCGACCATTGCTTCGGATGACAGGTACGCCCGGGATGTGATGACGGCGGTCTTCGCAGGGATGGGTATGCCCGGGGGCCGGCTGCACCGTGCACTCCGTGGCGCCGAGCTGGTTTACGCCACATGGGCGTATGCGATGCCGGGCATTGAAACCGGCCACTACGCCATCTACGCGGCAACTGCGCCGGAAAAGGTGGAGCTGGTCACCGAGGCGGTGGAGGGACTCATTGAAAAACTTGTGGCCGAAGGGCCGACGGAGGAGGAGCTTGAGCGGGGCAAAAAAATGGCCAATGCCTCAACACAGCTCAATCTACAGGGCAACCTGGCCCGTGCGCAGAAGATCGTGCTGGACGAACTTTATGACCTGGGATTTGACAACTATCTCCACTACGCGGACAATATTGAGCAGATAACCGCCGGTGACGTCCAGGACGCCGCACAGCGCCTTCTGGACCTTTCCAGGTCAACGGTCGTTGTGATCACACCCGACACATCCGAATAAGCGAGGGAATTTGACGTGAAAGGACATAATGCAAGAACACCCCGGCTGCAGTCGGTGATACCGGGACAAATTGCATCAGTGACGAACCGGGTGAAACTCCCCCAGGTCGAGGCACTGGTTGATGCCATCCTGCAGGCCGATACCGTTTTCACCGCCGGGGCGGGACGGAGTCTCTTGATACTCAAGGCATTTACCATGCGGCTGGTGCATCTGGGGATGAAGGCGTACGCGGTCGGGGAGACTTCCACCCCTGCTATCGGCTCTGATGATCTTCTCATCGCCGGCAGCGGATCCGGCGTCACTCGCACGACGCTGGCAATCGTCGAAGCCGCAAAAGAGCGGGGAGCCAGAGTCGCAACGATTACGGCCAACCCCAAAGGGCCGATTCCCCAGGCCAGTGACATGATCGTGGAGATCCCCTGGCCGGTCACAAAAGTTGATACCGTCCACGAAGCGCCGCAGCCTCCGGGGTCGCTGTTTGAGCAGTGTATGTTCGTCGTATGTGAGGATATGATCATGCAGCTCATGCGGAAGCTGGGTACCTCCGCCCGCGAGATGCGGGAAAGGCATACAAAGCTCGAATAGCGACAATATCGTTTGGAAACGAGAGATCCCGGATGCTTTTGACAAAGATCTGGCAGGATATTCAGGCAGCGCACGAACGAGACCCGGCAGCACGCAGTATCATCGAGATTCTGCTGTGCTATTCAGGTCTTCATGCAATCATCGGTCACCGCATCAATCACCGCCTGTGGGTGGCGGGGCTGCGTCTTTTCGCCCGCTTCAACTCACAGGTGATGAAATTTCTGACGGGCATTGAGATTCACCCCGGCGCAACCATCGGCGACGGCTTCTTCATTGACCACGGAGCCGGCACCGTCATTGGTGAAACCGCCGAAATCGGTGACGGCTGCACGCTTTTTCAGGGCGTCACCCTCGGCGGAACGGGCAAAGAAAGCGGCAAACGCCACCCCACGCTGTGCGATGATGTCACCGTTGGTGCTCATGCCCAGGTGCTGGGCTCCATTCGCGTCGGCAGGGCCGCTGTGATTGGAGCCGGGGCCGTCGTTCTCGATCCCGTCCCCGATTATGCAACCGTCGTGGGACACAAGGCCTATGTGATCAGGCGCAACGGCGAGCGGGTCTATGACTTCCATCATGAAAATCTCCCGCGCATCGGCGCGGCGACTGAGGAGCTCATGAGACGAGTTGAACGGCTGGAAAAAGAGCTGAACCTGCCGCCACTGGAACCCGAACAGCCGAACTGCGAAATTGACGAAACAGCCGAGCAAACACAGGATACTTCACAGCATACTGACGATACGGTATAGCCAGAGACACAGGTGGAGACATGGATGCAGCAAAAAAACAGCAAATGATCAAATGGACCCTGGTGGTCCTGGGCGCGGTTGTAGTGGTGGCGATTGCAGCGGGTATTACGCTCGTTATCGCCGCCAGGGACTTCGTTCACGGAGATGAAATCGCCAGAAACGTCTCCATTGCGGGGGTTGAGGTCGGCGGTATGACACAGGCTGAGGCCCTCGAGACCCTGCACACCGAGTGGGTTCCCTCCCTGCCGTCAGAGATCACCCTGGAATATCCCGATGGCGACACCCGGATAAGCCCGGAAGAGCTTGGTGTGCGTCTGAAGCTGAAGCAGACGGTGGCGGCGGCCTACTGCATCGGGCGAGAGGGCAACTGGTACCGGCAGGTGCGTGCGTACATCAGGATGCACAACCGGGGAGTGGACGTTCCCGTCGAATGTGAGGTGGATGAAACCTCGCTTCGAAAAGTGCTGGTGGAGCTGAGCGAAACAATCAATCGTTCCCCCAAAGACGCTGATGTTGATATTGAAAATGATACTGTCAATGTGACCCCCGGTGTGGTCGGGAGGACGCTGGATGTTGACGAAAGCCAGGCCATGCTTGCCGAAAAGCTGCAGGACCCGCACTGCAAAACAGCCGAGCTGGTCGTGCGCACCGAACAGCCGGCGATCACCGAAGAGGACCTTGCCCACTTTGAGACCGTCCTGGCCAAATACCATACTCCCTTCAACATCAACCGCAGGGACCGGACGCACAACCTCCGCCTGGCGATGAGTATTGTCAACGAGACGGTCCTGAAACCGGGTGAGGAGTTTTCACTCAACGAGCATGTGGGGCCGCGGCTGACCGAAAAGGGATACCGGGCGGCTCCCATCTTTCTGCGCGGAGAAGTCGTACCCTCCACCGGCGGGGGCGTGTGCCAGGTCGCTTCGACACTCTACAACGTTGCACTGCTGGCAAATCTGAAAATCACCGAGCGCCACCATCACTCCCGGCCGGTGGATTACACACCCTCCGGCAGGGACGCAACCGTGTATTATGGCCAGCTTGATCTGAAGTTCAAGAACACGCTCAAATATCCCGTACTCATTGTCGGGTACATTGAAGGCTCCAACCTGCACGCCAAAATCATCGGAGCCAAAGAAGATGACTACGACGTGAAGCTGGTTCGCAGCGGCCTTTCGACCATTGGCTACCAGACGAAAGAGAAGGAAGATCCCGAACTGGAGGAAAGCAAGCGCGAGGTGGAAACAAAGGGCCGCTCCGGACACACGGCGACCATCACCCGCATCGTGGAAAAAGACGGTGAGGTCATAAAGAAAGAAGTGCTCCACCGGGACGTCTATTCGCCCCAGACGGAGATTGTGCGAGTGGGCACAAAGAAGCCCGAGGAACCTGATGAAGAGCCCGAAGAAGCGGAGACAGGCGGCCTCTCGACGACACAGCCTCCCTCCGATACCGCCCCTTCTTCCGACAGACCCGATCAAACCGAGACAACCGATGGGGATGATCCTCAATGAAAGCAGCCGTGATGCACGCGCCCAACGAGATGATCGTCGAAGAGGTCGAGACACCGACACCAGAACCCGACCAGGTGCTTCTGGCCGTCAAAGCCGTTGCAATCTGTGCGTCTGATCTGCACATTTTTGAAGAGGGGCACAGCTCCGGCACTTACCCGTCCGGCCCGCTGATTCTGGGTCATGAATTCGCCGGTGAGGTTGCGGCGATTGGTTCCAGGGTCACTGGTTTTCAGCCGGGCGACCGCGTGGCCTGTGAGCCGAGCTGGCACTGCGGAGAATGCGAAATGTGCCAGCGGGGCCTGACCAATCTTTGCCGAAATGTCATCTTCCCGAGCTTTCCCGACCGTGACGGGGCGATGGCCGAATATATTGCCGTGCCGGAATTCTCGCTGGCGAAGCTGCCAGAAAACGTCGGCTTCATCGAAGGGGCGCTTGTCGAACCCCTCGGTGTCGGGCTGCATGCGGTGAGACTTGCGGATCTGACCGAAGGCCAGGAGATCGCCATCCTCGGGGCAGGAG
>JBKHJK010000353.1:0-3895 GCA_046538215.1 Armatimonadota bacterium | reverse complement strand
CCGTCACCCTGGATTCATCAAGCTGCAGATGCCCAAACTGCGAATCGGTGCGGACGGCCGTGATGGTGGCAATTTTTCCGTGAGCTTTGTGGAACTCCACGAGGTCGCTGATGTCCAGGTCTGACAGCCCGTCGCCGTACGTCACCATGAAATTCTCGTCATCACCGATGTAGTTTCTCACCCGGCGGATCCGTTCGCCCTTCGGCGACTCCAAACCCGTATGACACAATGAAATCGTCCACGGCGGCTGCTCACCGTCGGGATCAATGATGGTGGGACGGCGGGATTTGGCCAGTGTCACCTGCACATCGCGCCCCTCAAACGGCTGCCTGTGAAGAACATAGTCCACGATCTTATCCGCCTTGTATCCCAAAAGGAGCAGGAATTCGCGGAAGCCGTGGGCCTCGTACATCTTCATGATATGCCACAGGATGGGGCGGTTGCCGATTTCGTAGAGGGCCTTGGGCATGTCGGTTTGTTCAGCGAAAAGCCTGGTGCCTTTTCCACCGACCAAAATGGCGGTTTTCACGCGTGTATCTCCTGTCGAAACTGGGGTAGCTAATCTGACGTGCTGCAGTCGGCACTATGACGTATTATACCCGCTGAGCGTGCGGCGCTCAACTGGTGTCGGTGGGAGCTGGTTCGACGGCGAGAAGCAGATACTGCCCGCGGCGGGGAAATTCGGTGACACGGCGCAGATATCCCTCCTCGCCCGCACGTTGAATGAGCTTCATCTCCGGGGCATGGGACGCTTCGGGGCCGCCGCCGGTATAGATTCGGTTGATTAACACATGGGTGATGCCGAGGTCACGGTAGCGCTGAATGAGGTCCTCCGCGTCCTGCATCCGGCGGTAGTCGAAAAGCTGGCTGTGACCGGGATCGGCCCATATAGCGCGACGCTGAAAGTAATAATAACGCGGTTCACCGTAGGTGGCGATGACGGCATTTTCGGGCAGATAGTCTGATATATAACGGCTGGGCTCATATACGTCGAGATTGTAGGTAAGGTATTGATCCCAGGTTATTTGGCCCGTGATGGCGGGGGCTCCTGCGACGACATTGAAAAGCAGGGGCAAAAGCGCCAGCATACCCCAGATACCCGCCAGTGTCCCGGCGGCCGTACGAATGACGGGGCCGGTTGACACACAGCGCCACAGCGAATAGCCCAGCGCCGGACACACAAGCAGCAGACTCGGCAGCAGATAGCGGGTGTACTGCATCGAAAAGAACCACCACAGCCACAGCGGCAAAAAGAGCCACAGAATCGTCCCGAGCGGCGGAGGGCGGCGCCAGAGGAGCAGAAGAAGCAGAAGCGGCAAAAGCAGCGGCCCGATCCACTCCGTCAGAAACGATTGCCAGGGGGAGGAGCCGACGAGAAACTCCGACGGGCGGATGGTGAGCAGCACCGGCCCCAAAAGCCACCGGTGGGGAGCCCTGGGACCCACGAAACGCTGCTTCCACCACGGCATCTGCTCCATTTCGGCTTTTGAGGGCAGCTCCCCGACACCAAATTCCATCTGGTGACGTTCATATTTGTCCGCCTGCTCCTGCGACCACTGTTTTCCCCCGAATACCTCGTAAGCGAAGGGATAGACGGGGCTGGCGGTGATGAGATATGTTTTCATATACCACGGCGCCCCGAGTACAATCATCGCCAAAAGCGCCACAGCGGCCTGACGCCCGGCCTTTCTTTTCACGACTGTCACGATTGCAGCGATTGTCAGACAGGCTGCCAGCGCCAGTATCTGCATCTTCACGGCCATCCCGCCACCGAGCATAAAGCCCATCAGCACCAGAGCACGGTGCTGGCGATCGTGATACCAGGCCAGGAAGAAATACAGCGCGCCAAGGCCGAATGATGCGACCGCCAGGTCCACGTAGGTGACACCGGTCAGGAAGTTAAAGGCCGGAATGGTCGTCAGAACAAATGCCGCCCACGGCGCCACTTTCGCCTCATCGTCCGGCCGCAAAAAGCGCCGCGTCAAAAGAACAACCCAGATGACGCAGACCACGGCGGTAAGCCAGTTCAGCAGCCGGGCGGTGATATAACCATCCACAAGCATTCCGGCCGTAAACAGCATCTGCATGGTGGCCGGAAACTGAGAGTGATGGTCGTACCATAACGGAAAGACGGAATGCTCGTGCGCGTACGTCCATGCCTGGGCCAGGTGCTGGCTGAGACCGTCATAGTCCGCGGAGGCGGGCGGGAGAAGAGCTCCGACGAGTGTCAGAATCACCCACACCGCAAAAAAGATCAGGAGGGCGCGGTATGTTGCCCCACCGTTCCACACTGAGCGGATGTAGCGGCAGGCGGACACGGTGCAGTCACCGATCACATGCCACCCGGAGCCGCCGACCAGCAGCATGACTGTGACGGTCACGGCGACAGGGAGGATGGTGAGGCGGTCCAGGAGGCCGAAAAAGAGGATTGTGTAGCCCAAAAGCGCCAGACCCAGGCCGAGGCCGGTCAGCGCCAGCGCCCAGGGGTGTTTGGGTCGGAGGCGAAGCCAGCCAAGAACCCGGACTCCGAAAAGCAGCGCGGCGACGGTTATGACAATGAAGGCTGCAACGCCCATTCGGTCCCCCGGCAGGCGGAAGGATGATATGTGCTGTGAAGCAGAGCCGATGGTGGCAGCGCGGTCCTGTCAGCGACAGATCTTCAGAATTAGTCGTTCCAGAACCAGCCGGTCGTCCATCTCCCGGTCGGCCTGGCCCTTGAGAGCGAGGTCGGCATTGTAGATGTCAACCAGTGCCTTCGCGAGCTGCCCGTCATTGAAGTTCCGCGCCTGGCGGTCGTACTTGCTGGCGAGAAACTTGCGCCCGCGAATCGCCCCGAATATATTCGTGCCCTTCGGCAGCCGTTGTTTGAGCTCTTCAGGGCATTGTTTTGAAGACATCAGGCCGATATTATTGTGCTTCGTCAGAAGACGTGCCTGCCACAGAAGCCGTATGTGGCGCGCTATCATCGCCAGTATCGGAATACCGCTGCCCGGCGAAGCATGTTTGGGCACCAGATCAGCCAGAAGCTCCAGTGCCCGGGCCGGCTGTTTCATCCCGATGGCATCCGTGAGCCCGAAAATGTCTTCATCGGAGGCGACACAGACCACTTCCTCGATGTCCTCAACGGTTATCGAGCGTCTCTGGCCGAGATATGTGGCCAGCTTGTTGATTTCGCTGGCAAGACGGTCACAATTCTCTCCCACCAGGGCGACGAGCTTTTCATGGGCTCCCGGTTCGAATGTTACTCCGTGACGGTCGGCTTCGGTGCGAATCCACGGTGTGAGCTGATCGTTGTATGAATAGCTGGGGGGAGTGTTGCAATCCACGACCTCCCCGACCTGCTTAACGTGCTTGACCAGCGGTTTTGAAAGATTGGGCTGGCTGGCGGGCCCTCGCGGCGCCGGACTGGCCGTCATGACCACAGTCATCCCGGGCGATAACCGCTGAAGGACGGGAACGATATCCTGCTGGTCACGTTTCGGAATACTGTCGAGATCCTGCAGAACCACGACCTGCTGCGCGGCAAACAAAGAGCCTGACGACAGCGAGCTTATGGCCTCTTCGACATCCGTCTCATTCACCGAGACCTTCGTGAGGCCGTACTCCCGGTCTTCGTCATCAATATGTTGTGAAACGATCTGCTCCACGGCCCGTTTTTTCAGAACCAGAGAGTCGCCGTGGACGATGAAAACACTTTTCTGCGCCTGTTTTACAGTCATTGTTTCTGATACCTGCAGCGGCTACGAGGTGTCGCGCTTGAACTGCCGCAGCCGTTTTTTCACAGTTTCAATCTTTTCACGCACGCGGTTGAGCTGCTGCGTGGATGGATCGTCGCCGTACCGGAGTTCGTAAAACTGCTTATTGAGTTCCTCGAGACGTTCAATGAGCTCAGTGG
>JBKHJK010000352.1:0-3899 GCA_046538215.1 Armatimonadota bacterium | reverse complement strand
GGTGTAGGCCATGGTGAAGAGCGCATCGGCGGCCACGTTGACACCCACGTGTTTCATCGTCACCAGGCAGCGTGCGCCGGCCATACTGGCACCTGCGGCGGCCTCCAGAGCACATTTTTCATTCACCGACCACTCGATGTGCCTGATGCCCAGCTCCGCCAGGGCCGGCAATATCTCCGACGACGGCGTCCCGGGATATCCGGAGCCGAAATCAACTCCGGCCTCCCAGGCGCCCCATGCAACGGCTTCGTTTCCGGACAGCAACACTTTCTGTGCCATATCACGCTACCTCTGTTCTCGATTGTCAATCACGCGCACGACTTTTCCTTCGGCGGGTGGAAGTGTATTGGGCTGCAAAAGCTCCACCTGCGGTGTCAGCAGCAGTTCACTCCGCAGGGCCCGAACCAGCCGCTTCTCAATAGCCAGCAGATCCCGCATGTTGTCGGACATAACGTCCTGGCTCAGCTCGACCCGGATAATGATCTCGTCAAGATCCTCGGTGCTTTCCAGCACAATAACATAATTGTTTCCGACCTCGTCGGTACGCATCAACACATGCTCAACCTGCTGTGGGTAGATATTAACGCCCTTGACGATGAGCATGTCGTCGGACCGTCCCAGGATACGTTCAATACGGCTGTGCTCGCTGCCACAGGGGCATTGTTCCGGGATCATGCGGGTGATGTCGCGGGTTCGGTAACGCAGGAGCGGCATGGCCTGCCGACGCAGCGTCGTCAATACCAGCTCTCCGCGCTCACCGGGGTTCACAGGCTCCAGTGTCTGCGGGTCCAAAATTTCCGCCAGGTAGTGATCCTCACGCAGATGCAGCCCGTTCTGCTCGGTACATTCCATGGCCACGCCGGGCCCACACATCTCCGACAGACCGTAGCAGTTGTACACCCTGCATCCCAGACCCTCTTCGATGCGCTTTCGGAGCATATCCGAATGCGGCTCGGCCCCCACAAAGGCGTATCTGATGCTCAGGTCTGTGGCGGGATCAATGCCGTGCTCCCAGCAGTAGCCGATGATGCGCAGCGCGTAACTGGGCAGCACATGTATTGCCGTGACATTGAAGCGTTTGAGCATTTCAACCTGCCGCTGGGTATTTCCAGCCCCGGCCGGGATGGTCATGCAGCCAACCATCTCGGCGGCGTAATGCAATCCGAGACCACCCGTGAACAATCCGTATCCCATCATGTTCTGGAAAACGTCTTCTTCCGACACTCCCACCGCCCTGAGCCCGCGTGCCGCACATTCCGCCCAGTATCGCAGATCGTCGTCGGTGTGATACACGGATGTGGCCACACCGGTTGTCCCGGAGGAGTAATGCATCCTCACCACCTCCGACAGCGGCACCGCGAGAAACTTGTAGGGCATACCGGCACGGAGGTCGTCTTTTGTCGTCAGCGGTAGCTTGCTCACATCATCGAGGCTCTCGATGGTGTCAGGGCTTATGCCAGCCTGCTTCAGCTTCTCGCTGTACCATTCAGATGCCTGGGCTCGACCAACGGCCTCTTTCAGTCGCTTCAGTTGCAGGTTTTGAATTCTGTCCTGTGCGAGGGTTTCGTCTTCGAGATACTCTCTCGTCATTCGTATTCCCGCCCTGGGTTTCACCATCCTGAAACATCCGTCTAAAACATATCGGTGTTTGAAATAGGTCCGCCCGCCGCAGGATATGAGCGGCGCGCGGACGATTCATTCCCCGGATATTATACATCATTGACAATCCGACGCAGCGGTGTCGCCGGATTTGTTGACACGAACGTCCAAAAAGCCGGCATTCATCGGTAGTCAGGGCGAGCCATGCACGCCGGATGCCTTTGAGCGGCCTTTTATTGCACTGTCACCAAACAATCGGCGGAGGCGCTATTCAGCGTCTGTGTCGCAGTAATCACATCCGTCCCCTCCCTGGCTACCGCAGTCACTTCAGCCGTCTGTCCCCCCGTGAAATCTATTGAGGTGCATTCTCCGGTGGTGAGAAAATTCCACATCACGAAGGGCGCAATATCGTCGCAGACTTCGCCCTTGTATTTCGGGATTGCTGTCAGAGTCGCGGTTTCTCCCAACTTCAAAGTGACGCTCGCAGGATCAATGACGACCTCATCAATATTGTCGTACACATGCACCGGCATTGACCCGGTCACCGCCGGTGCTGCATCCGGTCCGCCGAGAAGCTTTGCGGTAACTGTCGCATCACCGTTTGCAACGCCCGTGAGGACCGCATCAGCCTCTTCCTGCGCCGGGCCGACGTCGGCCATCTTTGAGGACGTGGAGACAGTGCAGCAACCGGGGTTACTGGACGAGAGGGTGTAGGAGAAGTTTCCAAGCAGCGTGTTGCTATCCACGTCTCTCGGAGTGACAGTCAACTGTGCAGTTCCGTCCACCAGAAGCCAGTACGGAGTCTGCATGAGGTCCAGGCTATAGGGCCACCCGTCCATTATCACGCTTTTGTCGGTCGTCGCTCCGCCGCTGACAGTGACATTCTCTTCGGCCCTGCTCAGGGCCTGACCTCCACCATCCTCCTGCTCCCATCCGACGGTTTTGAGGAGCCACTGTCCCTCAGGGATATCGGAAATGAGCACCGTCACTTCTCCGCTCTGCGGCTCCGGGCGGTTGATGACCGTCTGCGTTACGACCGGTTCATTGGCCTCCGGATCCACCAGATCCACGGTTATGCTGTTGGTCGCGCCGTATATGGTGGCTGTCTGTGCGCTCTCCTCGAGTGGCGGGAAAGTCACCGAGAATTTCACCGTCCCTGTCTCGGTTGCCCTCTCCTTCCCGCCGCCCGCACATCCCAGCAGCGCCACTGTCAGAAATGCTGCCACAGCAAGGCCGCTGTAGTTCAGGTTTCCCCACCGCATGTTGACCCCTCAGTCGGTCTCCGAAATAATAACATTCAGGTTGCCGTAGGGCACCGTGACCTCACACGTGCCGGACGCTGAAGTGTAGGGCTGGGCCGCGGTCACTGTCGCCGTCCCGCCCGACTCTCCGGTTATTTCAGCAGTGTCGTCACCGACCTGTGAGACGCTGACTATGGCGCTGTCAGTACTCGCAAAGTCGAACACGATGTCCTCAACCACACCGCCCTTGTATCGTGCCTCAGCAGTGATTGTGACGGTTTCGTCAATCGCCAGTTCGGCGGTTGATGGGGTTACGACAACCTCGTCAATGTTGGGATCCACAATCATTTCCAGGCTTCCGGTAACAGGGGCTTCAGCGGTTTTCACATCAGCCGACGCCTCTGCTACTTCTCCCACCAGTGTCGCAGTGATGGTGGCCTGTCCGCGGGCGACGGCGTCCACCTGAGCATCGTAATCTGTACTCAGGGGTGATACCGAAGTTCCCGCCGGCACGAGTACGTCATCGGTCACAGTGCAGACCCCGGTATTGCTCGACTCGAAGGTGTAAGCGAAATTCCGCAGCAAAGTGTTGCCATCGGCGTCTTTGGCGGTGACAGTGAGGTAGGCCCTCTGATCAACCAGTATTGGATTGGTGCTTGCCGTCAGTATCAACTCATACGGCCACCCATCCATGACGATGCTCTTTTCGGTGGTGGTGCCGGTGGTTATGGTCACCATTTGCTGAGCGGTGCTCAACAGCTTTCCACCGCCATCTTCCAGCTCCCAGCCCCTGACCACCAGGATCCAATCGCCCACGGGGATATCGGCGATGGTGACAGAGACCTCCCCGCCCTGTGGATCAGGGCGGTTGATGGTCGTTCGAGATATAACTGGCTCACCGCCTACGGACGCTAGAATATCCACGGTGATGCTGTTGGTATCCGCGTAAATCACGGCCGGCTGCGGGCCGTCTGCCACCGCCGGGAACCTCACCGAAATCTGCATTTTACCGGTGTCTGCAGCCACTTGATCCTCCGAACCACCCCCACACCCCGCGAC
>JBKHJK010000351.1:0-3911 GCA_046538215.1 Armatimonadota bacterium | reverse complement strand
CGTCGTGGTCGCTCGAATGCCGCTTGCGGCGACGAAGGTGGCTGAAGAGGCCGTGAAAGAGGCGAAGACGGCCGAGGAGAGCCGCAGTCGCCAGAAGCTGTTCACCCTGCTGGCCAGGTACGGTTCCGCCCTGGCAATGGTCATCGTTCTGGGTGCGGTGATGCTGGTTGTTTCACGCCGGGTGAATACCATCGCCGCAGACGAGCCCGATGAGGAAGCCGGGGAGCTTCCGGAGAGCGAGGCTCCCGCGTTATCAGACGGAGAAGCACCGGCTGAGGATGTGGTGGATGTCCAGCAGCAGGTTGATGACATCGAGCAGCAGGAAGCCGACGCTGAGGTGACGGTATCAGACCAGGAGTTAATCGAACGGGTTCGCGCCATGACGGAGCAAAAGCCGGGCAGCGTCGCCCAGCAGATTGAAGAGATGGTCAAAGGCAGCAGTTGACAGCGCGACGTTCACACTGTGTTCCAAAGAGATCACAACGACGACAACGCTACACATTCCGGTGGTCGCAGTGGGAGGGAACGGGCGCAATACAGATGATTTTGAAGTGTGGCTTCCCGGCATTGGAGCCATCGAAATGAAAGATGACAACGGCTTTCGTCCGGGGCTTCCGTTCGTGGAGAGTTTTGCAGAGCAAGAAGATGATGCGGAAGCTTCATCGCCCCCGGCTGGACTCCGATCGGACGAGATTATCGCAGAGGCAAAAGAAGAGGCCGAAAGGATCGTCCGCGCCGCTCATGAACAGGCGTTGCAGATCCGCCAGTCCGCTCACACGGAGATGCAGCAACAGATAGACGAAGCCGTTGAGGCAGAGGTTCGCGCCGTTCGACAGGCACAGACCGAGGTGTTCCAGAAGCAGGCTCGACAGCTTGTGGAAGAGTTTCAGCAGGCGGCGGAGGATTCCCTGGCGCGTTTGACCCGGCAGGTGGCGGCAATGGTCTCGGCGATCGTGGAAAAAGTGGTCTATCGCAAGACTGCCGATGATGACGAAATCGTGCTTGATGTGATGGAGGAGGCCCTCGGCGAGCTGACTGACGCCACCACTCTGACGGTTACGGTCCATCCAGACGAGGCTGAAACTGTGGACGAGCATCGGGAAATACTACTCCAGACCGTGGGCAATATCGCAGAGATACGCATTGTCAAAGACAATGACATGCAGCGGGGAGGATGTCTCCTGGACAGTGATGCCGGAGAGGTTGATGCTCGAGTCCCGTCCCGGCTTGCGGCCATCTGGAAGGCCATTTCAACTCATCAGGACAGTCAGGAGGCTGCCTAGTTCCGGCAGGCGTTGTTTTATGCGGAGAAAGGGTACAGCAGCGCCGCCAGCAGGTGATGAATATGGCTTCGGCTGAATCAATACGTCAAATGCTGCAGAATGTGCAAACCATCCGCCGGGTCGGTCGTGTGACTCAGACGCTGGGGCTGGTGATTGAATCAGATGGCCCGCCCGCGCAGATTGGTGAGATTTGCGAGGTCCGGACCGACAGCTCCAAAGACGCCATCGCCGCCGAAGTAGTGGGCTTCCGAGAAACGCGTCTGCTGTTGATGCCGCTGGGGAGCACCCAGCGGATTCAGGCCGACAGCCGCGTGGTGGCGACCGGGCGGACGATGGAAGTCCCGGTGGGGCCGCAAATGCTGGGGCGGGTGTTTGACGGCCTCGGGGAGCCTGCCGATGGCCGCGAGCCCATATCACCGGCCGATTATTACCCCGCACACGCACAGCCTCCGCCGGCAATGTCCCGCAGGCGCATTACGGAGGTGCTGCCTCTGGGCATCCGCTCGATTGATGGGACCGTGACCTGTGGACGTGGCCAGCGCATGGGCATCTTTTCAGGCTCGGGAGTGGGCAAGAGCACACTGCTGGGCATGATCGCTCGCAACACCCGGGCGGATGTCAATGTGATTGCACTGATAGGCGAAAGAGGCCGGGAGGTCAATGAGTTTATTGACGAAGCGCTGGGCCCCGAGGGCCTCCAGCGGTCGGTGATCGTCGCGGCTACCAGCGATAAGCCCCCGCTGGTGCGCCTGAACGGAGCGTATGTCGCCACGGCCATTGCCGAATATTTCCGCGACCGGGGCGCTGATGTGCTTTTGATGATGGATTCGATCACCCGGTTCGCCTGGGCCCAGCGCGAGGTCGGCCTGGCCATCGGGGAGCCCCCCACAAGGAACGGTTACACACCCTCGGTTTTTGCCAGGCTCCCGGAGCTTCTGGAACGTGCGGGAATGTCCGATGAAGGCAGTATCACGGGGCTTTATACGGTGCTGGTGGATGGGGATGATATGAGGGAGCCGGTTGCTGATGCAGTCCGCAGCATTCTCGACGGTCATATTGTCCTGTCACGCGATCTGGCCACCCGCAACCATTACCCGCCCGTGGATGTGCTGGAGAGCATCAGCAGGCTTATGGAGCACATAACCTCGGATGACCACCAGGATGCGGCCGGACAGCTCCGCCAGCTCATCGCAGATTATGACGAAGCCGAGGATCTCATTAATCTCGGCGCATACGAGGACGGATCCAATCCAGATGTTGACCGTGCCATCGCCCTGCGCAAGCCGGTGTTGGAGTTTCTTCAACAGCAAAGAAACGAGCGGACGGACTTCGAGCAAACAGTTGCCACAATAGAACAAATTGTGAGCTGAGCCGGCACTGTTTGGAGCTGTCGGCGTGAATATTGCCGTTGTGTTAACACATGGCAACAGAAGAAAAGACAGAACAGGCAACTCCCCGCCGCCGGCAAAAGGCTCGCGAAGAGGGGCAGGCGGCCCAGAGTAAAGATCTCACCGGCGCTGTGGCCCTCGGCGCGGCCGTGCTGGTCTGCAAGTTCGCCGGAGAGGGGCTCAGCAGCCGGGTGTGCCAGACCGCGACGAGGGAGTTTATCCAGGCCGGCAGCTTCGCCTTCACCACCGCCAATCTCTCCCATTTGCTGCACAAAACCCTGTCGGTCATAGGAGCCGTTGTGCTGCCGATAGCACTTGTCGGGATGGCATTTGCGATCATCACCACCTTTGCCCAGACAAACTTCCTTCTCGCCCCAAAACGGGTCAGTCCCGAGGCGAGCAAGCTCAATCCAATCGAAGGCTTCAAGCGCCTCTTTTCACTCAACGGGCTGGTCGAGGCGATCAAGGGGCTGCTGAAAGTCGTGATCGTCGGCTGGATCGCCTACAGGGTTTTTCGAGCGCACGAAACAGAGGTGCTGAACTTCGTGCAAATGTCGCTTCCGGAGGCCCTGGAGACTATCTCTTCGGTGGTCTTTGAGTTTGCGGCGAAGTATTGCCTGGCGCTTCTGGCGATTGGTGGTGCTGATTATGCCTACCAGCGCTGGCAATTTGAGAAGCAGCTTCGGATGAGCCGCCACGAGCTCAAGCAGGAGCGGAAGGAAACAGAGGGCGATCCACAGGTGCGTTCTCGCCGCCAGCAGGATCGTCGTGCGCTCCTGGAGCAGGGGATAAGTGCCGAGCTTCCCTCAGCAGACGTCGTGGTCACCAACCCCGTACACTATGCGGTGGCACTGAAATACGACGAGGAGCAAATGGACGCACCGAAGGTCGTCGCCAAAGGGCGAGCAACGATGGCCGAGCGCATAAAGAAGCTTGCCCGACAACACGCGATTCCCGTGCTTGCAGATCCACCGGTCGCACGGGCGCTGTACGAAACAACCGCGCTGGGCGAGCAGATTTCGCCCGTGTTATACCAGGCGGTGGCGGAAATTCTCGCTGCCGTGTATCGCGCTGCGGAAGAACGCCGTCAACGACGCCTTGAGCGCATTCACAGACGCCGTGCCCAGCCACCGGAGGAAGCGCCACCACCAGCGGGGTCTGATCGGCGTAACATCTGATATTCGTCCGGCCGCGGCACGGATGTTGCATTTCCTTCCCCCATACAAAGCCCGAGGAATGC
>JBKHJK010000350.1:0-3919 GCA_046538215.1 Armatimonadota bacterium | reverse complement strand
ATCTGGCGCTGTGGCTGGTCGGAGGGATCGAGAATATCACGGCATCCTGGCGAACCTTCGTCAAACAACGCCCGAAACTCGATGCCGCCGACACCGGGCTTGGTGGCAAAGGAAGCGCGGAGATGGGTGAAGTCACTGTTGACGACGCCACCGTCGCGCTGGCGAATTTCGAAAATGGCGTTCTCGGCACCTTCGAGGCCACCCGCTTCGCACCCGGTCACCGCAACTACAACTGCTTCGAAATCAATGGCTCCAAAGGGAGCATCAAGTTCAATCTCGAGCGCCTCAACGAGCTGGAGTACTACAACGTCGAGAACGAATGCGAGGAGCAGGGCTTCAAAACCATTCTCGCCAGTGACGATTGCTTCCCGTTCCAGGGCCTGCCGGAGGGTGGCGCGCGCTACTGGCCGGCCGGACACAACATCGGCTATGAGCACACCTTCATCAACACCATCTTCGACCTGCTGCAGGCTATTGCCAGCGATGAAGAGGTCCATCCAAACTTCGAAGACGGCGTGCAGATCCAGAAGGTGCTGGCAGCCGTCGAACGCTCCTGCGAAGAGGGTGGCTGGCAGGACGTTTGAGCTGAGTTCTCGATAGCAAACAGGAATCAAAAGCATATCACAGGGAGGAAAATGACCATGAAAATAGGTGCATTGAGTGCTGCATGGAGTGCGGATCCACTGGAGGAAGTGCTGGATTACTTTGCCGAACAGGGCCTGCAGACCATCGAGATCGGCACCGGCGGTTATCCCGGTGATGCCCACTGCGATCCGCAGGAACTTCTGGATGACGACGCCGCATGTGACGCGTTTGTCGAAGCCATCGAGAGCCGGGGGATGGAGCTATCGGCACTGAGTTGCCACGGCAACCCCCTGCATCCTGATGAGGCCCTGGCACAGGAACACCACGAGGCGTTTGTGGCAACTGTGAAACTGGCCAACAAGATCGGGATCACCGAGGTCAACGGCTTCTCCGGTCTGCCCGGTGGCTCACCGGCAGACAAGACACCAAACTGGGTGGTCGCGCCGTGGCCGGAAGACCATCTCGAAGCGCTCGAATACCAGTGGAAGGTCGCAATCGAGTACTGGAAAGAGCAGAACGACTTCCTCGAGGAAAATGACGTGAACATGTGCTTTGAGATGCACCCGAACTTCCTGGTGTATAACCCGGAGACATTGATCAAGCTCCGCAGGGAATGCGGTGACCGCATGTGCGCGAACTTCGATCCCTCCCACCTTTTCTGGCAGGGCATTGATGCATCCGCTGCACTGCGCTGGATCGCCGAGAGCGGTGACGTGGTCAAGCACTTCCACGCTAAAGACAGCCTGGTGTATGAGTGGAACAGCAAAGTCAACGGTGTGCTTGACACCAAGCATTACGGCGACGAGATCAACCGGTCGTGGATCTTCCGCACCGTCGGCTACGGCCACGGCCAGGAGATCTGGAAGGACATGATCAGCACGCTGCGGATGATCGGCTATGACGGCACACTCTCCATCGAGCATGAAGACAGCCTCATGACCGCCAATGAGGGATTTGAGAAGGCGATCGCCTTCCTCAAGGAGACGGTCATCGAGGCGCTGCCCGGAGAGATGACCTGGGCGTAAACCGTCCTGGGGGCGACAATAATGTGGCCGCGTCTGTATTCGGGCGCGGCCATCTTTCTTTGTCCACCACATTGAGCCGACAGGAACTTTTGCACCGCCGACGAAGTCATCTACATCGAGGCATTATCCGCCGCTGTGGAGGGTGACATCATGCGCCAGGTAACCCCGTTCGTTATTGCATTGGCTCTCATTTTTGCCGTCACATGTGCGGCACAGCCCCCTGAACCGCCGCAACCGCCCGACTTTGACATTCCTGAACCTCCCACAATCGCCGAGGGGGACAGAAGCCCCGACACCAACATCGCCATCGGTCTTATCGAGACCGCAAAGACCCACCTTGCGAAAATCCACCTGATGATTGAGGCCCGAGAGCTGACGCCACAGGAGCAGGAGGACGTTGAGAGAGCCCACGCGGTCGGGGCACTCCTGGGAATTGAGGGCCGCAATTTCCGGGGCACTCTGCGAGACGCCGCCGCCCGGCGCGGGCCGATCCAGGAGGCCGTCCGGGACATCGAAGCCGGAAATGCCGACGCTGCCATTGAAGGTTTAAGCGCGGCGGTGGCAGAGCTTCCCGACGCCAAAATCCTCCATGCTCTCCTCGTACGCGCCTACTCCGCGGCCGGTGATGAGGCACAGGCATTCGAGCACCGCGCCCTTTCCATGGGGGCAATACCTCCCGAGGACCTCATTTTCGTCACCCTGATCAACAGCGTTGAACCGGAGGGTGAGGCGGATCAGGACGATGACACGCTCCGCATGCCCTCCGAAGCACAGGAGCCCTGTGTTGCAACGACTGCTCGCGGTGCCGCCGCCGCACTTCTCGCTGGCCGGGATGAAAAAGCGGAGGAGTTTCTGGAGCAGGCTCGCAGGACCGACATCTCTGAGGCGACCCGGGCGGAGCTGGCGGCGGCTGCGCTGGTCGAACTCGGCTCAGCAGCCCTGCCGGTGCTGGAGGAGGCGGAGGATTTCACGGGCCGCAAAGAGATTGAGGAAAGCATCATGCTGGCGGGGATCGCCGCGTGTGACGGACGCTGGGTCGAAGGCGCTCTCTCCCGGCTCTCGGAAGCCGAGGTCATGGCTCCCGAGGGCGAAAGTGGCGACATACTTCAGGCCATGCACAGCCTTGCCCAAACCGTCCTTTCGCTCAGCGAGGGGCGCACGGCGGACATAGCGACCGTCGCAGAGAAATACGATCTCCAGCTCGTGAAGGCGTATCTGCAAAGATAGCCCGGGGATGACGGCTACTGTCGTCCGGGGGATTGGTTGCTTTCTTTCTGCCGCGCACCACCGGGGCCCCGGTACAGGGCGCCGAGGCAATGGACGATACCCAGCCCCATGACGCAGAGGAAAACCAGAGCCACGAGCCGAGGTCGCATCTCGAGCCGCCACGTGGCAAACACCATCAGCAGGGCCACTACCAGATACACTGCCAGGATCTTGAAATGTGGGGACACGTCTCAGCGCTCCTGTGTGCGTGATGTCGTCAATACGCCCACCCGACGAACAAGTGCGTCGGCTGTCTCTATACTATCCACACCGACCCGAATCATCAAGCCCTCGGGCCGCAACTGCTCCACCAGCGTCTCCACATCATCCGGCCCGGAGGCGGTGAGCCACAGACCTTTCCCGGCGTGCTGCATACGTTTTAACTGTGGTATCCACGCGCTGGTGGGTGGATTGCCGCTCCCGGGAACCCATTGTATCGCTTCTATGCCCGGAATATCCAGAAGCAGGTCCAGGTGTGGCAGTGCATCCGGCCCGTCGAGGTGGAAAACGGAATGGTCCAGGTACTCCGTCTCCATGCGGATGCCGTCCATGATGAACGCTTCCGACATCTCCGGCGATACCAGGGCCAGAAAATCGCACTGGCTCGTGGCCGTCCGGCCCGGTCCCCAGGCCGATACAAAACCGGTTCCGCCTGGCTGAATCGCGTGGTATATTGGAAAAAGCCGCTCATAATAATCAATAGTCGCCCGGTCGAGCTTCTCCATCGCGGCGGCGACGGCCTCCGGACGATCCACGAAATCGTAACAAAGGTCCTGCTGTCCACGCAGGGCCGCGAGACAATCGGCACCACCGTGGCCGTCCGGCAGCGAGACGATGAACTTGCCGTGCGCAAATTCCAGCGCCTGCCGACACATGCTCTCCATTTTCTGCCACCAGTGTGAGGAGAAATCCAGCTCCAGCGGTGGCGGGTTGGTGAGGTCATCAATAAACGGGACCGCCCACGTGGTGGTTTCGTGAAATTCCAGCTCTGCGCCGAGATATGCGGCAAAGGCGTCGGGGCCCAGATTGGGCATGTACATGGG
>JBKHJK010000349.1:0-3919 GCA_046538215.1 Armatimonadota bacterium | reverse complement strand
GAACTCGTGCGATTTGTCCAACAGAGGATCCCCGAACTCGACACCGGCCCAAAGATCCGCGAGTACATCGAGGACAGTCTCTTACGGGTCGGCGGACAGGCAATTATCGAGGAAGTTATTGACGGAAATCCCGGTTTCCCGCAGATGGCCGGCATGACTATCGCGGCCGCGCTCGATGACTATGGTCCCAAATACCCCAACTCCGCGGATCTTATCGAATGGCTCTACAACGGGTGGGGCAACTTCCGGTTCATCTTCTCCAACTTCCTGTATCCCGATGGCGGAGGGCTCGAAAGCCCCGGCTATTCGCAGATTGGCCTGGAACTTTTGGCGACTGCTGAGCGCATCGAAGCATACAGAAGAATCGCTCCCGAGGCGCTGCCAGAGGACGAATACCCAAATCTTTTCGGCAACCCGAAGATCCGCGCAATGCTCGACTTCAATATCGACATCCACTGCCAGGGCATGGGCATGCCGAGGATCGGGGATAGCGGGAGCCCGCCTCTGGGCAGGTACCGGCCTCCCACCTCAGCTCCGGTCTGGGGCGACAGCAAGTTCCAGGGCTATGACATTGGCTTCCGGAGATTTGATGACCCCAGATATGCCCGTGTCCTCGTTGACAATGAGGGCCAATTGCGATGGTACGATCCTGTCACCAGTTCGGAAAGTCGGGTTCTCAAGGAGGCCGCGGCAAAGGTTCCCTCCCTCATTCCGCGCGAACCGGACCTTTTCGACGGTTACGGAATCGCGTTCCTGCGCAGTGGATCGAACGCAAGCCCTCGGGATGTATGGCTGTTTTACGGAGCGGGACGCGCTCACCATCACGTCGACCCCCTGAACCTGGGGCTGATGGCCTATCAGCGTCATCTTCTGGCAGATCTCGGCTACCCCCTGCAACTCGCGAAACCCTACCGCATGTGGGAAAACAATATCTGGACGCACAACACCGTCATCGTCGATGAGGGGTATCCGAAGCCACCCGGATCTTACGGCATCACCCATACGCCACACGGTATCGTGGAGATGATGAGCGACCTGAGCAATCCTGAAACCGGTCTCGGGGCGCAGCTTTTGCGCGTTTCTGCACCGCTCCAGAGTGTATACAGGCGAGAGGACGCTCCGAAGATCACGGAATACCGACGCACGGTGGTTCTGGTGGACGTCTCCCCCGACAGTTTCTACGTGGTAGACCTTTTTGAGGTCCAGGGCGGTTCGAGGCACCACCTCGGATACCACTTCCCCGGCGGCGACATTGAGATCAGTGGAGTAGACCTTCAGAAGCGCCCGGGCACCCTCGCGGGCGAGCACATCGAATACGCCGATCAGATCTACCAGGACGGCCTCTTTCAAGGAGGTTACGATCCCCGATCCTGCATGGACAAGGTCCGCCGCGGGAGTGCAGCAGAAGCATACTCCGGAGAATGGCGGGCCCCCGATGATGAGCAAGTCGGCTTCCGAATCACCCACCTGCCCAGTGCGGGCACGGAAGCCGTCTTCGCCCGTGGGCGGCCTCCTGCTGACCCGCGCAAATATCAAATACAGTTTATGTTCGCCCGCCGCGAGGGTCAGCCTCCACTTCGAAGTCGTTTCACCAGCATCCTCGAGGCCTTCGGCGATGGGACTCCTGTGGTGGAAGATGTCAGCCGGCGGGAGGTCAATGGCGCCCTCGTGCTGGATGTGACCACTGAGGTAGGCCACGACGTGCTCATCTTCAACGCTGAAGATGGCCTGATGCTGGCTGATGCAAACATCGTCACCGATGCGGCGTTCGCCATGGTTCGGAAAAGTGGCGACACCATCAGCGCCGCGATGGCGGATGGCACGGTCCTGGAAGTCGAAGATTTGTCCCTGAACGCTCCAGGCGCCTGTATCGACGCGCCGATCCTCGCACTTGATCGCGATGAACGGACGGTCACGGTGGACTTTCACCAGGACCTATCCATAGCAGGACAATGGGTTCAGATCCGCAACGATGCCCGCAGCGGCACCTACCGGGTGGTGCAGCAGAGCACCGACAGCCGCGGCCGGACGGTGCTCGCCCTGGATCGGACGTCTCTTCTCTCAGAAGGCATTGTGGAGGGTGTGGAGGACTACACGGTGCTTAACGATGTGCAGATGCCCCTCGGCGGCATTCAAAATGACAGGGTCGTTCATATCGATCTGAAAGGTGCCTACATCCAAAGTCGGCAGGGTACATATCGCATCAAAAATGCAGAATTTGGCAATTTCTACACCAAGCGGGACAACTGGGACGTCCACATCGATCGCGACGTCCACCCGCAAGCCAATGCAGAGCATCTGGCTGAGGATTTCGCTCCGGGTCAGCTATTCGAGATTCACGCATATGATGCCGGTGACACGTTGCGATTCACTCCGGACGCATATCTGCAAAGACGTTCCGAATAGTAGAAACTGACGCCACGCCTCCGTTGTGTGGCCTGGTGGACCGGGAGTTGTGCCTCCCAAAAACAGGAGATCTTTGTTCTCGGATTGAAACCGGACGCGCGCAGGCAATGGCCTGGATGGTCCACTGCGGTAGTCTGCTATGAACGTAGCTCCCGCAAATCATCCAGTGCCGCAACAGTTTGAGGTCTGTCTTGCGTGTCCGAAGTGTGAAGATACACTCTGTATATCGAGGGGGAAAATTTACGCGAGCACCTGTGCGATGGTCTCAAGCGATATTGCCCCGACACTGTCGGGGATATTCTCGGTTACACCGATTAGGAAGCCCCTGTGATCTTCGGCCTGACGGATGAGGTCTCGTGTTGTACGGATGATCTGCTCGGTCTCAGACAGATGCACGGATGAGGGAAAGTTGACCCAGAGGGTCTTGTCCGGCCAGGCTTGTGCAGCCTCGGACACCGGGAGATTGCCGTCCGGCGGTGGGGTGAATGCCTCGATTACCGGCAGATCGGTCCTGCCTATGCTGTCTGTGATGGACCGGAGCTTACCGTCCATGTGGCAGCACGGAATCTTATCACAATCCACCAGCAACTGGCATACGTCGCGATAGTACGACAACAGGTACCGTTCAAACAGCGTGGGCCCGGCTATATCCCCGGTGATGTTGTCCGGAAGCCAGATAAGTTGAGCCTCGGACTCAGCAGCGATGCGCATGATTTCCCGTGACTGCTCCAGCATGGCATCGAGTACGCCCTCCACCACCTCCGGGCAATCAGCAAGATCGTAGGCCAAACGCTGGATCCCCGTGTATTCAATCCATAATCGCTGCAATGGAGCGCGGGCCGTCCATACGAGCACCACGCCCCGCTCACCCACGGTGCGCCGTGCCTCGCGGTATAGCCCCGGGGTTGGTGATATCTCGGCGTTCCGCAAAACCTGCTCGGTGATCCGGTAGTCCTCTGATCCTTTGATCCAGTGTTCCCTGGTCCACGAACTTCCGTAGCCAGACCCGGTTTCTACCTGCCGCGTGAGTATGCCCCACGGCGTGTGCATTCGCTCAATGGTGCGATCTGCAGCTATCTTTTCAGTGGATATATCTACCCCCGGCGTCCTCAGATCTGCCACAGCCGCGGTCGTTACCAGGCCCAGATTCTCGATGTCTTCGCCCCCATCCGGCAAAAGGCCATCATAGCAGGTCAGCGGAATCTGGTCTGTATTCTCTCCGCGTACCGCCGCCAATACGTGCTCGCGCAGCGTCATCTGTCAACCTCCTTGAGCCGTCAAGCAATCGGAAACTGGATGCTGGACCTCGAGACGGTGAACAACCTATGAGAACTCATCATATCATCGCGGCCCTGTCGGTGCGAACGTCAAAGATGCTGTGATCTGACAAGTGTTGACCCTGCGCGCATGCCTGTAGATCCCCCACCTTTGGTCCCCGGATAGTAAAGGAGACGCCCCGAACGTTTCTCCTGGCCGAAGGGGCGCCTCCGTCTCTTCTGGGCCGTTCGCCCGA